>JAJKIB010000182.1 GCA_021154745.1 Mycobacterium sp. | reverse complement strand
GGGGAGCTAAGCCGCAACGGAAGTTCGTGAGAACTATTGAGCTGGGCCGCTTCGCATCGCGATCTACGCGGTGGTTAATTAGCCCGTCATGGCACCTACGGCAAATCGACGGCTTCTTAAATTTTTCTTGTGATTTATCTAAGGATCGTGGTACCTCCGTCACACACGAATGAAAGGGCTGCCTCGGCGTCTTGACCGCCGGGCGCGAGAACGAGACGGAGAGAGAAATGAGTCACGAGGGCCTGACCCCCGAGGAGCTGCAGGCCGAGATTGGCATCGCACTGCCGGCCAAGGAGGTCGTATCGATCATTGACGTCAACGCCGACATCAACGTCGGCATTGACGCCGCGTCGCCGATAGACCTGTCGGCGGCCGCGAACCTCAACGTTGCAGCGCCAATCCAGGCTGGCGCCGCGGCCAACCTGCTGACGTCCGGTTCCGGCGCGGACGCCATGGTCACACACTCCGCCGACGGTGGCATCATCATCGGGCAAACGATGGACACGGTGACTGCCGATGCAACGTCGACCCAAGACAGCGGTATCGACCAGTCCGGCGACACGAGCGACGGAGGCGACACGGGTACCGGGACCGACACGGGTACCGGGACCGGCACCGGCGCCACGGTGGACACCAGTGCGGATTCATTCATGGACGGCTCACTGCTCAACGTGGACGTCAACGTTGACCTCAACGCCGATCTCGCGGCGCCGATCGCCGGCGCGGTGGCCGCCAACGCCAACGTGGCCGCACCGATCAACGCCGGCGTCGCCGCCAACATCGGCTCGGTCGACTCGACGGCGGACGCGGTCTCGATTCAGGACGCGACCATCACCCAGACGATGACGGACGTTCATGCCACGGCCGACTCCGATCAAACGTCGTCCATCGCGCAGGGCACCGGCACCGGTGATACCGCCGGCGGCACGGCGACCGGCACAAGCGGTGACAGCGGTGGCACGAGCAGTGGCGACAGCGGCGGCACCTCCGCTGGCTGATGCTTGACCACGCCGCTGAAGCTGTTGATACGACCAGGAGCACTCAGGTGACTGTGGCCACCGAGGTTGCAGGACCGACGCAGGCGGTCCTGCACCGAGCGGACGGTGTCGAACTGATTGGGGAAATGGCGGGATCCGGCTACCGTGTCCCGCCTTCCCTGGTCCGCCGCGCCGATGGCCAGACCATCCAACTCACCCCGCTGCTGTACGCGACTTTGCGGGAGATCGACGGTCGTCATACCCCACAGGAGGTGGCCGCCGCCGTATCCGAGTCGACCGGCCGGAGCGTCAACGAGGACAACATCGGGCACCTCGTCGACAAGCAGCTACGTCCCCTTGGCCTCTTGGTGCAGGAAGACGGCAGTCAGCCCAAAACCAAGAAGCGAAACCCCCTGCTGGGTCTTCGATTTCGCTACGCCGTGACCGAGCCCGATCGGACCCGTCGACTCACCGCGCCCTTCCGGTTCTTGTTCCGGCCGTGGATGGTCATCCCGGTGCTCGCGGCGTTCGCGGTCGTGTGCTGGTGGGTGTTCTTCAGTAAGGGCCTTGCCCACGCCGCATACGACGCTTTCGAGCGCCCCGGATTGCTGATACTCGTTTTTGCGATCACCATCGCGTCGGCAGGCTTCCACGAGTTCGGACATGCGGCCGCAGCAAGGTATGGCGGCGCGACTCCCGGCGTCATGGGCTTCGGTGTCTATCTCGTCTGGCCGGCGTTCTATACCGACGTGACCGATGCCTACCGCCTGGGCCGGGGCGGACGAGTGCGCACCGATCTCGGTGGTCTCTACTTCAATGCCATCGTCGCGGTCGCGATCACCGGCCTGTGGTGGTGGCTGCATTACGACGCACTTCTTCTCGTCGTCGCCACCCAGATCCTGCAGATGCTCCGGCAGCTCGCGCCGATGGTGAGGTTTGACGGCTACCACCTTCTGGCCGACATCACCGGCGTGCCCGATCTCTTCTCGCGCATCAAGCCGACCCTGCTCGGCGTATTGCCGTGGCGGTGGGGCGACCCGCACGCACGCATGCTCAAGCCGTGGGCCCGCATCGTGGTCACCGCGTGGGTGATGGTCGTGGTTCCGCTGCTTCTGTGCACGCTCGCCGCGACGATCATCGCGCTGCCCCGTCTGATGGGTACGGCGTGGTCGGCCGTCGGCAAGCAGCGCGATGTTCTGTCTCACGCGTGGGCCGACGGCGACATGGTCCAGGCCACCGCACGGGTGCTGGCGATGATCGCGATCCTCATCCCGGTCGCCGGCGTCACATACATGGTGGTCCGGATCGCCCGGCGAAGCGCCATCGGCGCCTGGCACGGAACAGCAGGCAAGCCAGCCATGCGCGTGCTGGCGATCCTTCTCGGTGCAGCGGTGATCACCGGGATCGCCTACGCGTGGTGGCCGGGTGAGGGCAGGTACCGGCCGATTCAGCCGTGGGAGCGCGGCACGGTTGGCGACATCATGTATGCGATCGGCGTTGAGCGGATGAGCGAGCCGCCGAGAACGGTGAATTACTCACCGCGTCCGGCCGCGGCTCCGACGCTCCTGAAGGGCCAGCAGGGAGTCATGGAAGCGGTGTGGGACACCCGCACCCCTCCACCGACATTCACCCAGCCGCAACTCGCGGTCATCCTGGTCCCGAAGGCACTGCCCGGGGCCCGCCCCGGGGGCGGAGGTGGGTGGTTCGCCGCGCCGACCACGACGGCGGCGAACACGAACACGGGCTGGGTCTTTCCCTTCGACAAGCCGCTGACCCCTGGCCCCGGCGACAACCAGGCTCTGGCGGTGAACACGACCGACGGCACCGCGGAGTATGAGGCCGCCTTCGCCATGGTGTGGGTGACCGACAACTCCGACGCGATGAACATCAACGATGCCGAGGCGTACGCGTCCTGCAACTCGTGCGCCGCGGTCGCGGTCGCCTATCAAGTGGTTTTCGTCATTGACACCGACAATGCCGACAACAACGTGGTGGCGCCGCAGAACCTCGCCGGTGCCCTCAACTACAACTGCGTCAATTGCCTGACCTACGCGCTGGCGCAGCAGCTGTTCATCACGCTCGACGAGCCGCTGTCGGACCAGTCCATGGCCGCCCTCGACGACCTCTGGACGGAGATCGCCGCGTACGAGGACCAGATCGCCGCCGGACAGGTGCCGCTGGAACAGATCGATGACCAGCTCGAGACGTACACAGAACAAATCAAGCAGATCGTCGAGACCGACCAGCCTGGCACGTTCTCGACAGCGACCATGACGGCAATACAGGCGACGGCGCCACCCGCGCCAACAGCAACAGCGACGCCGTCACCGACACAAATAGCGTCATCGACGGCGACGCCCACTCCATCGCCGACCGAGTCGGCCGTAGCACCGTCCACCGCGTCACCGACTCCGACATCGAGCTCGTCATCCACCACGTCGTCCAGCGACCCGACGGGGACGACGAGCGAGCCCACAACCTCAGGTGATTCGACCTCGACGGGCACGACCTCGGACGGATCGGCGCCGAGCGGAACGACCTCCGACGGATCCACATCAGACGGATCCACATCGGACGGGTCCACTTCCGGCGGAACTGCTACGCAGCCATAGCGTGTCGAACTAAGGTTGTCGCTCGTGGCAAGCCCGTCACATCGCATCCCGATCCAGGACCGGGCGTTGACCCGCGGGCAGGCCCGGCGATTAAGTCGGCGCTTCGGTGGCGTCGGTGTCGCAATCCCCGCAACGCGCCTTCGGCAGATCGCGGCGGGCGCACGCGCGGGCGATGACGAACTGACGAATGTCAGTTTCGCGATAGCCGCGACCGAGTTTCAGCGTGAGCAGCGCCTGGCGAGGCTGAAGCGCAGTCAGCGTCGAGTCGTGCGGTGGCTGATTCTAGCCGGCCTGGTTCTGCTAATACTGAACTCGCTGCTGTGCATGGCCTTCCTCTTTTTCAGCATGGCCCTGCACACAAATCCGTACGGTGGCTCCTAGGACGATGCGCATCAACCCCGGCTCGCCGATCTACTGGCACGGTAAGCGAGTAGAAGGTGACGACGTTGACGATCACCTGTAACAACTGTTCCTTACCGCCACCGAAAAGCGTTGTCCAACGGCTGATCTCCGTGATATCGGTACCGGAATACTGATCCGCGGGGTTGCGGCCACGCGAGGATCCACTCCTGAGCTATCAACTCAGTTGCCGTCGACCACGATGTTTTCGCCGTTGATTCCATTGAAAACCGAAACACTTCGGCGATCCTAACGAGCGTGCCATCGCCCCAACCCGGTGGCGCGCTCCGGCCGGCGAGCGACCACGAACTGGGAAATCCCGCGCAGCTGTTGCTCGATGTCGACCAAACCGGCGGCCGCGAAAAATGTTGGAACCGTGGTGCGGTCGAAGACCCGTATCCCACAGATGGTGGCGCCGAGTTCCAGTCCCTTCCGCACCAGGAAGGACTCGCGACCGTAGGTTGTCATCACGGCGATTCGTCCGCCGGGAGAGAGGACCCGGACCATCTCGTGGAGCAGACCGAGCGGCTCCGGCACGAGATGCAGCGCGGCAAAGCAGCTCACCACGTCGAACGCACGGCTGTTGAAGGGCAGGTCGAGCGCGTCACCACGCATGTAGACCGCACGGTCGCAGCTGTTGTCGCGGACTGCGCGCTCCATCATCGGCACCGAGCTGTCCAACCCGATGACGAACCCGTCCGCGGCAAGCTGGTCCGCGAAGAAGCTGGTGAAGTTGCCCGGACCGCACGCTACGTCGAGCACCCGCTGTCGGCCGCCGAGATGCAGTGCAGCGGAGGCCCTTTCGCGCTCCGCCGAGATGGACATCCCGTGCAGGCTCATCGCCGCGACCATGATCGGTCGCCAGATGTGCTGATAGATCGCGGCCACCGTCGGGCTGTTCATCGCGCGTTGTGCCAGGCTGCGCCGGGCCGGGGCGCTGGGCCCGAGCAGGTCGGTGTACCCGTCGCAATATCGCATCGAACGCAGCACATCTTCGCGGATCAGCCCGCGCGCTAGCGCAGGCACCCACATCACATCGGATTCGGTCTGCACCCCCGACCGTCGAGCGGTCATACCTTCTGTCACGTATCAGGGCAATGAATGGTTCACCGAAATGTGGCATCGACTTTGGCCGGCCACCAGATCCGCGGTCCGATGACCGTGAACAACGCCGGGATCACCACGGTTCGCACGATGAACGTGTCCAGCAGGATGCCCAGCCCGACGATGACGCCGAGTTGGGTGAGCACGATCAGCGGAAGCACGCCGAGCACACAGAACACCGCTGCGAGCACGATGCCCGCGCTGGTGATCACCGGACCCGTCGCTGACACCGCCCGCACGATGCCGTCACGGGTACCGTGCCCAGGCGTCTCCTCGCGTGCCCGGGTGACAAGGAAGATCGTGTAATCCACACCGAGCGCAACGAGGAACAAGAACGCGATCAGCCCAGTGGTGTAGTCCAGGGCCGGCATACCCAGCACGTGCACGCTGGCCCAGCCGCCGAGGCCCAGCGCCGATAGCGCGCTGAGCACCATCACCGCCACCAACACCAGCGGCGCCAGCGCTGCGCGCAACAGCAGATACAGCACGATCAGCACGATCGCCAGAATTGCCGCCATGAGCACGTACCGATCGCGCACGGCCGCGTCCCTGGCGTCGAGCGCCTGCGCGTCCGACCCGCCGACCAGGGCGGACGGATCCGCCGTCGTCACCGATTCGCGCAGCGCGCCAATGGTTTTGAATGCAGTCACCGATGCCGGTGCGGAGTCGATGATCACCTTCCATTGCGTCAGCCCTGACGCCGATGACCCAGCATCGCCAGCTGAGACGACGCCAGGTGTCCTGATAATCGCCGACTGAATGTCGGCGGCGCGGCCGGTGGCGCCGATCACCTGGGTGGGATCGGTCAGGCCGCTGGGGAAGTGCGCGGCAAGCACTTCGTAGCCGGTCACCGATTCGGCCCGCACCCGGAATTGGTCGATCTGCGATAACCCGATCGGTGTGCCAATGAGGCCGATACCCAGCAGTGCGAGCAGAGCCACTGTCGTCATAGCAACGGGGCGGGCGTGACCGGTGACCCAGTCGGCGATGCTGTGCCACACCCCGGTCGTGACGGCCGTGTTGTCCCCATGACGGGGAATGAACGGCCAAAACAGCCGACGGCCAAACGGGCGCAGGACCGGAGGCAGCACGAGCAAGACGAACAACACCGCCGCCAGGAGTCCGCACGCGGCGTGCACACCGAGGCTGCGGGTCGCCGGGGTGACGGCGAAGACGAGACTGAGCAGCGCCAGCACGACAGTGGCGTTGCTGGCCACAATCGCGGGGCCTGCGCGGCTGACTGCGGTCCGTAGGGCGAGGCTGTGATCGTCAGTTCGGGTCAGTTCCTCGCGGTAACGCGAGATGAGCAACAGCGCGTAATTCGTGCCGGCGCCGAACACAAGCACGCTGGTGATTCCCGCGGTGGCCCCGTCGAAGGGCAAGTCGGTGATGCGTGACACGACGGTCCCCACGGACGTGGACAGCCCGTCGGCCAAACCGATCACCGCCAACGGAACCAGCCACAGGATGGGCGAGCGGTAGGTGACGATCAGCAGCACCGCCACCACCGATGCGGTCACCGCCAGCAAGGTGATGTTGGCACTGCTCATCGCGTTGGTGATGTCGGCGATGAAGGCAGGACCGCCGGTCACTTGTACCGCGAGATCGGCCGGGGCGCCAGCCGTCGCAGAGGTGCGAAGCGCGGTGATCGTGTCCCGAAGCGGAAATCCAGAAAGATCCGCTGCAAGAGGAATGGGTGCGACCGCGGCGCGGCCATCCTGCGAAGCGATCAGCGGTGGACCGGCGGCCACAGCGGCGCGCGACAGCACGCGTTGGCGGGCGGATTCGGTGGCGGCGATATCGGCCGGAGTCAGCGGGGTGCCGTCACGCCGGGATGCCACCAGAATCGCAGGCAGGTGGTCTTGGCCGGGAAAGGACTTCAATAATGCTGCCGCCCTTGCTGATTCGGCCGACGGCGGCAGCTGCAGCGGAGGCTTGTCGGCACCGGCGTTCGGCCCGGCGAGCGCTATGAATACGCCGGCCCCAACGGCAATCAGCAACGCGATCAACCAGGAGCGCCGGTGTGTGACTGCCGCGGCGACGCGATCCCACACGGCCATCCCCGAACGGTAACCGACCTGAGGATCCGCGTCGGTGAACCGGCCACGGTTGCGGGCCGTAGTAACGGTATGGACGCTTCCGAGGCGACCCGCAATGACCAACGCGCCAGCGTGACTGTCGATCGCAAGGGCATCATCCATCAGTGGGGTGATGCAGTCACCGAAGTCGTGGGCTATTCCGCCGACGATGCGCTCGGACGAAGTCTCAATGTCGTGATCCCGCCCGCGCTTCGGCCCGTGCACTGGTGGGGTTTCGATCAGGCGATGAAGTCCGGCCGACTGAACAAGGAACTGTTCAAAGTTCCAGCCCTATGCAAGGACGGGCGGATCATCGTTGCGCACGCAACCATCGACTTGATCGCAGACAAGAGCGGAGAGACCGACGGTGCCGTCGTCACCTTCGTCGGCGTCGGGTCTGCATGGCAGGGGAAGGCGTGGCAGGCTGCCTTGGCACCGGTTGATGCCGCACGCCGTCTCTGGCAGCGGGTACGGCCCAGCCGCTAATCCTCCTTGCGGATCAATCGACCCAGGGCCTCGCGATCGGGCGCGAGAAGCTCCTCAATGCGCGGCTGGTTCAGCTCCGCGACGATGATCTCACCGACGTCCTGATGTACATCGCTGAAGATGCCGTGGGATTTCATCTTGTCGGTTTGATACAGGTTGTCCTCGGTCGGAGTCACGTAGTACACGGCTTCGGCCTTGAAGCGATTCACCAGCCACAGGTGAACCAACGTCATCAGGCGCTTTTGCCGCAGCTTTTCGGCGAAGGTGTTCTGGTCGCGCACCGTCAGGATGCTGCGGCCGTGCCGGTCCTTGATGGGATCGACGATCACGTTGGCGAGCTTCTCGTCGTCTCCGTCCCGCTCGCCGTAGATGCCGAGTTCCAGCACATCCGAACCCGGGCGCGTGGGCCGCAGTTGGACCCGGAGCTTCTCGCCGAGGTTGTAATGCTCGCTCCACATCGCCAGCCAGTCCTCCAGCAGCTTCTTCGGCACCTCGGTCTGCACGAGGTGCTGGTGCTGGGTGGAGCCCTTGCCCATCGCCTTCGTCGTCGCCGTTCGGCCCGACGAGGCGGCCAGCGCGGCGTCGCTGCGCGGTCCGCCGACCAGAGTCTGCGGGGTGCGGTAGGGCGACTCGACCAGGCGCATCTTGCGCTGCAAACGAGCCAGCGACAGCATGCCGTCCTGCTTGAGAGCGGTGGCGAACTCCTCGGCGGCTACACCGTCGATCTGGTGTCCGCCGTAGGTCATGAAGTTGAAGACAAAGCCCATCTTTCCGAGTTCCTCTGGGAACGCCCGCATCTCGTCGTCGGTCATGCCGGTGGTGTCCCAGTTGAACGAAGGGGAGAGGTTGTACGCCAGCATTTTGTCCGGGAACTGGGCGTGGATCGCCTCGGCGAACTCCCGCGCGTCGGCGAGGTCGGCCGTCTTGGTTTCCATCCAGAGAATGTCGGCGAACGGCGCCGCGGCCAGCGACTTGGCGACCGCATACGGAATGCCACCACGAAGCTGGTAATAGCCCTCGGGCGTCTTCGACAGCTCGGGATCCCATTTGGCGACGACGCCGAGCTCCTTGGCCTTCTCGCGGGCCGTATACAGCGATGCGCGCTCGGCGAACGCCCGCCACTCCTCAACACTCATGTCGAGCGGATCGCCTTCGCTCTCCTTGAACTCGAGCAGTTCGGCCACGGCCTCGCCGTAGGTCTGCAGCCCGGCGTCTTGTTCCCACGCCTCGACGAACCGCGACTCCACGCGGTCGTAGAGCTCATCGTTTGGCGGGGCCCCACGCTCCAGCCAGGTGGCGGCGGCGTCGGCGATCAGGTCGAGGATGCCTTGGCGTTCCAGCCAAGCGCGGGCGTTGTCGTACTCGCCGTCGGCGAGCGAATACAACATGAACCCGTTGAGCTCCTTGACGCCCAAGTCGTAAAAGTGCCGCATCATCGCCAGGAAGCAGGCCTTATACGAGGGAATCCTCAGGTTAGTGACCCCGAGAAGGAACGGCTGGTCACGCTCGTCGGCGCGGCTGTCGATCAGGTTGGCCGCCTCGGCGTCGGTGCGGGCGACGATGATGCCCGGCACACCCATGACATCCAGCTGGAAGCGGGCGGCATTGAGGCGCTTGATCTGCTCGTCGGACGGCACCAGAACCTTGCCGCCCTGATGACCGCACTTCTTCGTTCCGGGCCGCTGATCCTCGATGTGGTATCCCGGCACGCCTGCCTCGACGAATCGGCGGATCAGGTTGCGCACGTGGGGATCTCCGCCATGGCCGGTGTCGGCGTCGGCGATGATGAAGGGACGGAAGTCGACCGGCGGCGTTGCAGCGCGCTGCTGTTCGCTCATGCGCAGGCGCAGGTAGTGCTGGTTGCGATCCGCGGTAAGCAGCGCCCGCACCAGCCCGGCGGCCTCGTCGGGCACCTGGCTCAGTGGGTAGCTGGCCAGATCGGGCCCGGGATCTTCGGTGGTGGAGCCCTTCGCGGAGGTCGCCCAGCCACCGAGGTAGATGCCCTCGATGCCCATCCGCTTCATGGTCACGGCCTGGCCCGGCGAATACGGCCCAAAGGTGGTGATGCTCTTGCGCTCGGCGAAGAGATCGCGCAGACGATCGTAGAACGCTGCCGCCGCCTCTCGCGCCACGGTGTGGTCGGTGGGGATCGTGCCGCGCTGCTCGACGACCTGGCGCGCCGTATACAGGCGAATGATCCCGTCGAAGCGGGGACCCTCGAAATACCGCTGGGTGGCAGCGACATCCCGGTCGAATGGTGTCTGCGGCTGTGCATCCGCCTCGATGATGGCCATGGGTATACCCCCTGTTCAGCGCGACTTCCGTTGCGCGAGATCGCTACATCACCGACCATACGGCGCGGGTTGGCCGGCGATGGCGTAATCAGCAAGCTGTCACGCCTAGGTATACCCGCAGGCTGCCGGCCGCGGCATCGTCCGGCATCAGGCAAGATGACATGCATGTACAGCCGGGTAGTGCGAGCGTCCTAGTGCAGCGCGGACAACGGCTGAACCTGCTGCTGACGCGTGTGCTCTCGCTGCGCATCATCGTGATCGTCGCGGCGCTATCGGTGGTCGCTCTGGTCATCACTCTGGGCGCGTGGGTGTGGATCGGGGTGACCAACGATCAGTACAGCCAGCTGGACCGGCGGCTCGACTCGGTGAGCAGTCTGGGTGACATCAGCACACTGCTGCGCACCGCACAGAACGCCACCGCCAGCCAGCCCGCACCGGACGGCGGCTTGGTGCGCACCGCCCGCGTCGGCCCCGCCACCGTCTCGGTGCCCAGCGAAATCGTGTTGCCGCAGTTCGACAACGGCTATGCCGACACCACGATCGACGGCGTGGAGTACCGCGTCCGAACATTCTCCGCGGGTGTGGCGTCGATCGCCGTCGGTGCGCCGCTGGCCGAAACACAGAAGCGCATCGACGAACTCCACCGTCGAGTGTTGTTGATCTGCGGCGGCGTGATCGTGGGCACCGTGTTGGTGGGCTGGGTGATGTGGCTGATCATGATCAACCCATTCCGGCTGCTGGCCCAGCAGGCCCGGGCCATCAACGCCCAGTCCAAACCCGACGAGGTTCAGGTCCGCGGTGTCCAAGAGGCCGTCGAGATCGCGGAGGCCGTCGAAGGGATGCTCGCCCGTATCGGCGACGAACAACGACGCACCAGGGCCGCCCTCGAGTCGGCCCGCGACTTCTCCGCGGTCGCCTCCCATGAACTGCGCACGCCGTTGACGGCGATGCGCACCAACCTCGAGGTGCTATCCACCCTTGACCTGCGCGACGAGCAACGAAAAGAAGTGGTCGGCGACATCATTCGGACCCAGAGCCGTATCGAGGCGACGCTCACCGCGCTCGAACGGCTGGCCCAGGGCGAATTGACCACCGTGGACGACTTCGTCCCGGTCGACATCACCGAGTTGCTCGATCGTGCCGCGCACGACGCGATGCGGAACTATCCGAATCTGCACGTGTCGCTTGCCTCTTCGACCACGGTGCTGATGGTGGGACTGCCGGCGGGACTGCGGCTGGTGATCGACAACGCGATCGCAAACGCGATCAAACATGGCGGCGCCACCGAAATCAGGCTCAGCGCAGAGAGTTCCAGCAAGGGCGTTGAGATCGCAGTTGACGACAACGGCGACGGTGTGCCCGAAGAGGAACGGGCCGCGGTGTTCGAGCGATTCTCGCGCGGCTCGACGGCGGCGCGGTCGGGCTCAGGCCTCGGGCTGGCGTTGGTGGCCCAGCAAGCCGAGCTTCACGGCGGTACTGCCGCGCTGGAGGCGAGTTCCTTGGGCGGGGCCCGTCTGGTCCTGCGGCTGCCCGGACCGATGTAAACGGCGTCGGATCTGTTTGTTGCGAAGAAAAAGCCGTGTAGAAGCACGACCGGCACACCACCTTCCGGGCCGTGCTGATACACGCGAACGGCGCCGAACTTCGTCGGAACATCGTGCATGACATCCGCCGGCGGACTCAACGCCCGCAGCTCCTCATACACGGCCAAATAGCGCCGCCGGGCATTTGCGCTCGTGAATCCAGAGTCAGCCTCGCCCAACAACGCGCCCCTCCCATCAATATGAGGCTAACCCGCCTCGGGCTGTCACGTTAATTCGGTTGGTGCCGTCTGTCATTCATGAAGAAGGGTGCTCTGGATGATCTGTAAGCCCTGGCCGGCTACTAGCTGTCGACACTGGTCACATGCGCTCCCATCATCGCGGAGAGTTCGAGCAAACGCTCTTGCCGTACTCGCACAGCGAATGCGTGAAGCGATCTGGCCGACCTCGCGTTGTGAAGCGAGACGCAGGGGCCCGCGGGCCGGGTCATTTGATGGCAGATCGGATCGCCGCCCCGAGTTCAGCGGCCTCGGTGACACTTTGTGGGATGACACCGTTGTCGGCCATCAATGCGTGAAATTGCTGTTGTTGGTATGGAACTCCCGGCGGCAGAGGTGCGATGTGCCAGTGGACGTGGGAGTTGCCTTGCATGCTTCCCAGCGACAGGACATAGGTACGTTCGGTCGGAACGACCTCATTGATGGCGCGCGCGATCCGGTACACGACCGCCTGGAGAGCAAGGTACTGGTCGGATGTGAGGTCACGAACAACGTCTTCGACATGGCGTCGCGGCGCCACGAGTGCGTAGCCACGCACTGTGGGGTAGCGGCTCAGGAACGCGACGTGGAGGCCGTCGTCGTAGAGCAACTCTTCGTGTTCCATCCCGGGTTCACCGGCCACGATGGCGCAGATGAAGCAGCCACCGGCCCTGACGCGACGCTCATAGGCTGCGACATCAAACGGGACACGCTCGGTCATAGTCCTCACTTTCGGTAACGGAATGAACGTATCGTCTCGCTAGAGTTGGTTCGTGGTGGCCGATGCCCTGATCGCCTGGCTCCTGGACTCTGATCCGGCATTGCGCTGGCAGGTGGAGCGCGACCTGTTAAGCGCTCCACCCGAGGTCTGGGAAGCGACGCGGGCGCGGATCGCGGCCGAAGGCTTCGGCGCACAGCTTTTGACGCTGCAGGACTCCGACGGCCAGTGGGCTGGCGGTTCGTTCTTCCCCGCAGACTTCGACTTTCACGGCCCTGAGGCGGTAGAAGGTGGGCAGCCCTGGACGGCAACGACGTGGACACTCAATTCGCTGCGGGAGTGGGGCCTGGACGGAGCGGTCCTGCGTGAGCGCCGCACCGCCGAGCTGCTCGCCGAGAACAGCCGTTGGGACTACGACGACCTGCCGTACTGGGGCGGCGAAGTCGACTGCTGCATCAACGCCTGGACAGTCGCCAACGGTGTGTGGCTCGGCGCCGACATCACCGGCATCGTCGACTGGTTCCTTGAGCATCAACTGTCCGACGGCGGCTGGAACTGCGAGTGGGTTAATGGCTCGACGCGGTCGTCTTTTCATTCGACGCTGAACTCGCTCAAGGGGCTCCTCGCCTACGAGACCGCGACCGGAGGTAGTGATGCCGTCCGGGCGGCACGGCGCTCCGGGCAGGAATACCTGCTGCAGCGCGGCCTCTTTCGTCGTCTGTCGACACGTGAACCGGTCGCAGCCTGGGTGGACCGATTCGGCTACCCGTTCCGTTGGTCCTACAACGTGCTCAATGCCGCCGAATACTTCCGCCAGGCTTCACAGCTTGACGGCGTAGGTCCAGACCCACGCATGGCCGACGCAATCGAGCTCGTCCGCGCCGCCAAACAACCCGACGGCACCTGGCTGCAAGCCGGTCGCCATCCCGGACGGGTGTGGTTCGAAGTCGACGCATCGGCGGGCGAGCCATCGAAGTGGCTCACTTTGTTCGGGACGCGAGTGCTCGCCTGGTGGGAAGCCGATACGAATTAGCACAGCTTCTGTTGTATTCGAACTACCGGTTCGCGGTGCTGGCGGTAAATCCCGAGAAATTGTCAAGGCCTGCGGGTTGCGAGTGTTTCGATCCATAGGTGGCCGGGGTGGACTTGGGTCAGCCAGCCCATCAGTCGTGATCGTCGTGTCTGGTCCAACACGGGCAGCACACGTTGAAAATCAGCGGTGTCTTTCTCGCGCGGGTGCTTGGCTTTGAACAGGAGCGCCACCTCGGGAGCTGCGTACGGGATGCCGTCGCTGGTGCGCAAGATCAGGTCGCTGTAGGGCAGGGTGATCGACGCGTCGCGCCGGCACACCCAGTGATCGCCGACGTGCGGTTCACGAAACACGTCGAAGCGATAGCGCCCAGTCGCGGGTTCACGCAGCCATGTCTGATAATGGTTTGCCAACTGCTCGGGGAACGGCCAGACCTGGCGGTCTCCCACGATGTCCCACTCGAAGCCGGGAAATGCGGCCATGATTTCGCCGAATCGTCCTGCTGGTACGGCGATTTCGAGATCGTCGTGTTCCTGGGCGGCGTCGTCGGTGAACAACTCGAGCGCCCATCCGGCCGCGACGTACCAGGGGGCGGCGACCTTCGAGAGCCAATGTGCGGCTTCGCCCGGCGTCCAGGCATCCCAGAGTTCGTTGATCTCGGCGTCGGAGAGTTCTCGCCCGGACACGGTCACGCGGCCCGCGCCCAGCTCGTCGCCGGGGTGGCCCGCCAATCCGAGGCCCAACAGCGAATGTTCGTGGTCTTCCCGATCACGCTCGGCCCCGTCGCAGCCGGCGGTGAGAGTCGTTCGGCAGTTACGGATGGCAGCGTATCGGTTGTCGGTGGGTCAGGGATGATGTTGGGTATGCCCGCTCTGGTCCGCCCGGCCATTGTGTCCGGTTCGCTGTCGCAGTCTGTTCAGCCGTCAATTCCAGCCGGACGAGCGGCAGTGTTACGGCCGTGGACCGCCGGGGATGCAGCTGATGTCGTAGAGGCATTCCACGATCCGGCGATCCAGCGATGGCATGTGCGGCGGGCTGATTCGATCAGTGAGGCGGCCGAATGGATCGACAGGTGGCGCAGTGCCTGGACGACCGAATCTGAGTGTCATTGGGCGGTCGCCGACCTGAATACCGACAAATTGCTGGGCCGGATGTCGTTGAAGGGGTTGGACCTGCAGGATGGGACGGCTGGCCTCGCCTACTGGATAGTCGGCAACGAGCGTGGCCGAGGTATGTGCACCCTTTCCGTTATGGCTCTGTGCCAGTGGGCATTTCATGACGCCGGGTTTCACCGCATCGAACTTGAGCATTCAACAAGTAACCCGGCATCCTGTCGCGTTGCCGCCAAAGCCGGATTCCACGCCGAAGGTACGCGTCGCAGCGCGGCGTTGCATGCTGACGGATGGCACGACATGCACGTCCACGCCCGCCTGAGCAGCGAGTGCACGACGGAGCCCACCCGGACGAGTGGGCTGCCCGGCGCGGTGCGTTGAATAGGAGCACTTGCTGGACCCGGTTCCAGGACGAGGACCTCACCGGAGCGCTGTCCCCAAACGTCAACCAGCTGAGCAAAATTAACGGCGCGGTAACGAATCGTCAGCGGCGCGGTCACGGTACGACAAAAAAACCCTCGCGGAGCAGGGAAGAGTTGGCAAAGCGGCCGTTATGTTGTAGAAGTGAACGAAGTGACTGTTGTGAGTTGAATAGGTCGGTGGTTAAGGGTGCAGCGGAAGTCAAAGCCGATGATGCCCCAAGACAGGGAGTTCGAATGAAGCGCATCTTCGCCGTGGCGATCAGTCTCGCGTTGTTGGTGATGGCGCCCGGTCTCGCGACCGCTGAGCCAACCCACCAACAGGCGATCAATTTCGTGATCCAGCGGGCGCTTTCACAGCGCGGCGTGCCGTTTGCGTATGGCGGCGGCAACGTG
>JAJKIB010000181.1 GCA_021154745.1 Mycobacterium sp. | reverse complement strand
TATATCAGCCCTTGACGCCGACTGTGTCCTTGCACCGCTGGCAGGCCTTCGGGTGCTCCGAGTCGAATGCGTCGGCATGAACACCCGCACGTGCCGACCGCACGCAGCTTTCATGAAGTGCTGTGGCCTCGCGAAGATCGGCTCGGTGGCGTCGGCGATCTCGGCCCAGATGCCATAACTCTGGCGGTGGCGGAGGGATTTGAACCCTCGGACGGGGGTTACCCGTCACACGCTTTCGAGGCGTGCTCCTTAGGCCGCTCGGACACGCCACCGTGTGGCAGCTTACCGAACGCCCGACCCATCAAACGAATCGCTGCCTGGCGAAGAACGCCTCCAGCGGCGCAGCGCATTCGTCGGCCAGCACTCCGCCGCGCACTTCGGGCCGGTGCGTCAGCCGACGGTCGCGCACGACGTCCCACAGCGAGCCGACCGCCACCGTCTTCGGTTCCCACGCGCCGAATACCACCCGCGCAACCCGTGCCATCACAAGCGCGCCCGCGCACATCGTGCACGGCTCAACCGTCACCGCCAGCGTGGTGCCCTCCAGCCGCCAACCGTCGCCCAACACGGACGCCGCGGCCCGCATCGCCAGGATCTCCGCGTGCGCGGTCGGATCACCTGTCTCCTCGCGCTTGTTCGCCGCCCGCGCCAGCTCGGTGCCGTCCGCGGCGACGATCACCGCGCCGATCGGCACGTCGAGCGGTCCGGCGGCGCCGGCGGCCTCCAAAGCGGCCCTGATCAGGTCTTCGTCGGTTCTCACCGATCGAGGCGGTCGAGCACGGCCGACAGCTCGTCGGCGAACCCCATCTCCCGCGCGATCCGGCCCAATTGTTCGTCGGCGTACAGGTCCGACTCGTCGAGGATGACGCCCAACACCGCTTCCGGCAGGCCAACGTCGGCCAGCAGCCCGAGGTCACCCTCCTCGAACGGTTCGGCCTCCTCGAGCTCCTCCGGGGAGATGTCATTGTCGAGCTTTTCCAGCACCTCGGCAGCGATGTCGTAGTCCAGCGCCGCCGTGGCGTCGGACAGCAGCAACCGCGTTCCCGCAGGAGCAGGGCGCACGATCACGAAAAACTCGTCGTCGACGTCCAGTAACCCGAAAACCGCCCCAGCACTACGCAATTCGCGCAGTTCGGTTTCCGCGGCAGCCAAGCTGTTCAGGGCGGCCCGGCGCATCGCCGAGCAACGCCACTTGCCGTCCTCGCGCACGACGGCGATGCCGAAGCCGTCGGGCATGTCCGCGGCCTGGCCCTGCGCCGGTGCACTCTGTGCTCCCATGTGCGCTAACGGTAGTCCCAGATGCCGGAGCTTGACCAGCAATCGACACCAAGCCTGACGTCGGGCGATGCGAGCGATGTGCCAACCTTGAAGGGTGACAAACACACCCATTTGTGTGGTGGGTCTGGGACTTATCGGGGGCTCCGTAATGCGCGCCGCAGCCGCGGCCGGGCGTGAGGTGTTCGGATACAACCGCTCCATCGACGGGGTGCAGGCGGCGAAATTCGATGGGTTCGACGCCACCGAGAACCTCGACGAGGCGCTGGCCCGCGCCGCTGGCAGCAAAGCTTTGATCGTGCTCGCCGTCCCTGTGCCCGCGCTGCCGCTGATGCTGGGTCACATCCGCGACTCCGCGCCGGAGTGTCCGCTGACCGACGTGACCAGCGTCAAGGGCGCCGTCCTGGAAGAAGTGCAGTCGTTCGGCCTGCTGGAGCGCTTCGTCGGAGGCCATCCGATGGCCGGGACGGCACACTCGGGTTGGGCCGCTGGCAACCCCGGGTTGTTCGTCGGAGCGCCCTGGGTGATCAGCGTCGACGACCATGTCGACGCCGACGTCTGGACGATGGTGATGAACCTCGCGCTGGACTGCGGCTCCGTCGTCGTCCCGGCCCGCTCCGACGAGCACGACGCAGCCGCCGCCACCATCTCGCACCTGCCGCACCTGCTTGCCGAGGCGCTCGCCATCACCGCGGGCGACGTTCCGCTCGCGTACGCGCTGGCCGCCGGCTCGTTCCGTGACGGCACCCGGGTGGCGGCCACCGCGCCGGACCTGGTCCGCGCCATGTGCGAGGCCAACGCCGACCAGCTGCTGCCCGCCCTGGAACGCACCCTCGCGCTGCTCGGCCAAACGCGCGACGCGCTGGCCGCGAAGAGCCCCCTGACCGATCTGGTCGAGGCCGGCCACGCCGCCCGCATCCGCTACGACAGCTTCAGCAGACCCGAGATCGTCACCATCGTCGTGGGTGCGGAGAACTGGCGCGCGGAGCTCGCCGCGGCAGGTCGTGCGGGCGGGGTGATCAGATCCGCTCTGCCAACCCTGGGTAGTCGAGGATGAAGCCTTCGTCATCGACCCTGATCGTGGTCTCGGCGACGGGCGAATGCAGTTTGATGCCGTCGGGAGCGCTGCTGTAGCCGATGACCGCCGGGTCTACCGACAGCTCGGGCAGCCGCACGTAGACGACCGGCAGTGTCACCGAATCGGTTCGCTTGTAGAGCCCGGTGCGCCGAATCGGCAACGCGTTGAAGAACGGGCTGAAGATCACATCGACGTCGAGCGCGCCGTCATAGGCCGCGCGTCTCGACTCGCCGGTGTGGTGCTGAACCAGCCACATGTTCTCCTCGTCGCGGGCGATGGACAGCTGGCGCTCGCGCTCGGCAAGTGTCACGGTCAATGACAGCCGCTTGGTCGCGCCGGCCTCATCGGTCACCAGGTCGTAGGACGCGGAGAAGGCCGGGTGCGACGGCGTCGCGGCCGCGACGATTCTGCCGTAGGCCTTGATGCGGTTGCCCGACAGGTGAACCCGGACGGACTCCATCTGCGGAACGTCATGCGCGCGCCAGGTCAAGATCGCCGGCCAGGCGCTATTTTGCTCCTCGCGTGCGCCTGCGCTTTGTTGCTCATCAGAGCGGCCTTGACTCACCCCTCTACCGTAGGCGAAGGATCCCCTCGTTCGTAGCGTGCTGCCGAAGTGGTTGAAGAAGGTGGGCGCGCGTTCGTTCTCGATTCCAGGATGACCTCGTCGCCCAGCAACGGCTGGGGCATCCGCCGCAGCCGGCCGGTGCCGGGCACCGACGCCCACACCGCGAAAGCCAGCGCAGCGTCAAGGATCAACGCGAGCGCGGTGACCATCAGCGCGCCGACCAACGCGAGGTAGAACTGCCGCACCTTGATGCCGTCGATCAGATAGCGACCGAGGCCGCCGAGGCTCGCGTACGCCGCGACGGTTGCGGTGGCCACGATCTGCAGCGTCGCCGTGCGCAGCCCGCCGAGGATCAGCGGCAGCGCGTTGGGCACCTCGACGCGCAACAGCACCCGCGACTCCGTCATGCCCATCGACCGGGCGGCGTCGACGACAGCACGGTCCACATTTGCGATGCCGGCGTAGGTTCCGGCCAACAACGGCGGGATACCCAGCAACATCAGCGCGACGGTCGGCGGGACCAGGCCCAGGCCCCACAGCAGCACACCCAGCAACAGCACACCCAGCGTCGGCAGCGCGCGCAATGCGTTGACCCCGGTGACGACCAGGAAGGTGCCGCGCCCGGTATGCCCGATGACCATCCCGATCGGAACCGCGATCAACGCCGACACCAACACCGCGACAACGGTGTACTCCAGGTGTTCGCCGATACGGGCAGACAGCCCGGCCGGTCCACCCCAGTTGGCCGCCGTGAAGATGTACGACAGCGCCTGCTGCAGAAAGTTCATGCCGCCGCCCTCACCTGCGGCCGGCCGATGCGGCCCACGCGGGTCCACGGCGTGAGCAGTCGTCCGACGAGCATGATCAGCGTGTCGATGACGATCGCCAGCACGAAGATTGCGATGATGCCGGCGATGATCTGGTCGCTCTTGTCGTTCTGATAGCCCTCGGTGAACCAGGTGCCCAGCCCGCCGATCCCGATCACCGAACCGACTGCCACCATCGAGATGTTGGTGACGGCGACGACGCGCAGACTGGCGATGAGCACCGGAATCGACAGCGGCAGTTCGACTTTCAGCATTCGGATCACCGGCCTGTAGCCGACGGCGGTGGCGGCGTCGCGCACCGCCTCCGGCACGGCGTCCAGCGCCTCGGGCACCGCCCGCACCAGCAGTGCCGTCGTGTACAGCGTCAGCGCGACGATGACATTGGCCTCATCGAGGATGCGCGTCGGAATGATCAGCGGCAGCACCACGAACAGTGCCAGCGACGGGATCGTGAAGATAATGCTGGCGGTGATCGTGGTCAACCGCCGAAATGTGGTGGTGCGCTGGATCAGAGCACCCAGCGGGACGGCGATCAGCAGACCCAGCACGATCGGGATCAGCGACAGGCGCAGATGAATCACGGTCAGCGCCCAGGCGTCGTCGAGGTGGGTCAGCAGATAGTGCACGCTCAGCTCTTCTCGGGCGGGCCGAGTTTCGGCAAGGCCTTCGGCCGCTGCGCATTCAGCGCCGCCAACACGTCGTCCGCCAGCACCCCACCGACAGGCCTGCCGTCATCGTCGACCGCCACGCCCAACCCGGAGGGCGACGACAACGCCGCGTCGAGTGCCTGCCGGAGCGAGTCGTCGGGCCGGAACAGCGATCCGCCGCCGTAGGTGCTGTCGTACAGGGAACTGCCTTTGCGGTGCAGCTCCACCCCCTCGGCGTTGACCCAGCCGAACGGCGTGCCGTCCGCCTTGAGGATCAGCGCCCAGTCGCTGGGGCCCAGTGTGAGACTGTCGATCTCGGCTTCGGCGACGCTTCGAATGTCATGCAGCGGAAGCCCGGTCGCATGCCGCCACTGCAGCCCCCGGTAGCCGCGATCGGCGCCGATGAATCCGGCGACGAAGTCGCTGGCCGGGTTCGCCAACAGGCGGAAGGGTTCGTCGTACTGCTGCAGCACCCCTCCGCGGCCGAACACTGCGACCTTGTCACCCAGCTTCAGCGCCTCATCGATGTCGTGCGTGACGAACACGATCGTCTTCTGCAACTCGCTTTGCAGCCGCAGGATTTCGGTCTGCAGCTCGTCACGGACGACGGGGTCGACGGCGCTGAACGGTTCGTCCATCAACAGGATCGGCGGATCGGCGGCCAGTGCCCGTGCAACGCCGACACGCTGCTGCTGGCCGCCGGACAGCTGGGCCGGGAAGCGACTGGCCAATTTCGGGTCGAGGCCAACCCGTTCCAGCACGCCCAGTGCCAACTTGCGCGCCGTCCGTCGCGACTCACCCCGCAGCACCGGCACGGTGGCGACGTTGTCGACGACGCGCTGATGCGGCATCAGGCCCGCGCTTTGAATCACGTAGCCGATTCCCAAGCGCAGCTTGACCGGATCGACCTTGGTGACGTCGTCGCCGTTGACCGTCAGCGTGCCCGACGTCGGTTCGATCATCCGGTTGATCATTCGCATCGACGTCGTCTTCCCGCAGCCGGACGGGCCGACGAATACCGTCAAAGTGCCGTCCGGCACCTGAAGGGTCAGATCGTCGACGGCGACGGTGCCGTCGGGATACTGCTTGGTCACGCCGGTAAAATCAATCACGGGCTGATTCCACCTATCGCTGTCTTCGGCTCTTCGCGCAAGCGCTCATCGCTG
>JAJKIB010000180.1 GCA_021154745.1 Mycobacterium sp. | reverse complement strand
GAGTCCCTCACGCTGGCCCAGCTGCGGGCCCGGCTGTCGTCGTTGCGCGTCGCCGACCTCGAGGCGCTGCTGGCCTACGAGGGCGCCACCAAGTCGCGCGCACCGTTTGTGACCCTGCTGGCCAACAGGATCACCCGCGCCACCGCCAAGTGACCAGCCAGTCGAGCCACGTCGAGCAGCCGAACTCCGCGGACAATCCGTATCCGGTCCGCACTGTCGCGATGATGGTCAAGGGCTGGATCGACAGGCTGGGCACCGTTTGGGTCGAAGGTCAGATCGCCCAGATGAACGTTCGCCCGAATTCGAGCACCGCCTACCTCACGTTGCGCGATCCAGCCGCAGACATGTCGCTTCAGATCACCTGCCCGCGGGAGCTGGTACACAACGCACCGGTGAAACTCACCGAGGGCACCCAGGTGATCATGCTCGGCAGGCCGAACTTCTTCGTCGGCCGTGGGTCGTTCTCGTTGCGAGTCAACCAGATTCGCGCAGTCGGCATCGGTGAGCTGCTGGCCCGCATTGACCGGCTGCGCCAGCTGTTGCACGCCGAGGGGCTGTTCGATCCGCGGCTGAAGCGACCGATCCCGTTTCTGCCGTCGACCATCGGATTGATCACCGGGCGGGCCAGCGCGGCCGAGCGTGATGTGGTGACGGTGGCCACCGGCCGCTGGCCTGCGGTGCGATTCGAGGTGCGCAACACCGTGGTGCAGGGCCCGAACGCGGTACCGCAGATCGTCGACGCGCTGCGCGAGCTGGACGCCGACTCCGCCGTCGACGTGATCGTTCTCGCGCGCGGCGGCGGCAGTGTCGAGGACCTGCTTCCCTTCTCCGACGAGACTCTGTGCCGCGCGATCGCCGCATGCACCACACCCGTCGTCAGTGCCGTCGGCCACGAACCGGACAACCCGCTGTGCGACCTCGTCGCCGACCTGCGCGCAGCCACCCCCACCGACGCGGCGAAGCGGATCGTGCCCGACGCCGAGGCCGAGCAGGCGCTCGTCACGGATCTGCGGCGGCGCTGCGCACGGGCCCTGCGCAACTGGGTTCACCGCGAGCAACACACCCTGTCACAACTGCGCAGTCGGCCGGTGCTGGCCCAGCCGCTGGCCTCGCTCACGGCGCGCGCCGATGAGATTCACCGGGCCCGCGCCGCCGCCCGCCGGGATATCACCCGGTTGGTGGCCGCCGAATCCGACCGGATCGGCCACCTGTCGGCCCGGCTCACCACACTGGGACCGGCGGCCACCCTGGACCGTGGCTACGCGGTCGTGCAGACGGCGGCAGGCGCGATCCTGCGCACGACCGCCGATGCGCCGGCAGGCACACGGTTGCGGGTGCGGGTCGCCGACGGGGCCGTGACCGCCGTGAGCGAGGGCAGGGAATGAAGCCTATTAGTGAATTGGGGTATGAGGAAGCCCGTGACGAGCTGATCGAGGTGGTGCAGCAACTGGAGCAGGGCGGACTGGACTTAGAGGCGTCGCTGAACCTCTGGGAAAGAGGCGAAGAGCTCGCCAAATGCTGCGAAGAACTTTTAGCTGGCGCGCGTAAGCGAGTGGAGGACGCACTGGCCTCCAAGGACGAGTCCGATAGTTGAATCCGCAACGATTTTTCGACTATGGGCTCGAAACTGTAACACGTTTCATTTATGCTCTGCGGCATGGGTGATTCATCGTTGACCACCGAACTGGGCCGTGTGCTCGTCACTGGCGGCTCCGGCTTCGTCGGCGCCAACCTGGTGACCGAACTGCTGGACCGCGGGCACCACGTCCGCTCATTCGACCGAGTCCCGTCCCCGCTGCCCGACCATCCGCGGCTCGAGCTGGTTGAGGGCGATATCGGCGATCTCGACACCGTGGCCGCCGCCGTCGAAGGGGTCGACACGATCTTCCACACCGCGGCGATCATCGACCTGATGGGTGGCGCCTCGGTCACCGAGGAGTACCGGCAGCGCAGTTTCGCGGTCAACGTCGACGGCACCAAGAACCTCGTGCACGCCGCGCAGGCGGCCGGCGTGAAGCGGTTCGTCTACACCGCCTCCAACAGTGTGGTGATGGGTGGCCAGCGCATCTCCGGCGGAGACGAGACCCTGCCCTACACCGAACGCTTCAACGACCTCTACACCGAGACAAAGGTCGTCGCCGAGCGGTTTGTCTTGTGGCAGAACGGTGTTGAGGGACTGCTTACGTGTTCCATCCGGCCCAGCGGCATCTGGGGCCGCGGCGATCAGACGATGTTCCGCAAGGTGTTCGAGAACGTGCTCGCCGGCCACATCAAGGTGCTGGTCGGAAGTAAGAACGTGAAACTCGATAACTCCTACGTGCACAACCTGATTCACGCCTTCATCCTGGCCGCCGAGCACCTGGCGCCGGGCGGAACCGCGCCCGGGCAGGCGTACTTCATCAACGATGGCGAACCGATCAACATGTTCGAGTTCTCCCGGCCGGTCGTCGAGGCGTGTGGGCAGCCGTGGCCGAAGATCTGGGTGTCCGGACGGTTCGTGAAGTTCGTGATGACGGTGTGGCAGTGGTTCCACTTCCGCCTCGGCCTGCCGAAGCCGCTGCTGGAACCGCTTGCGGTAGAACGGCTTTACCTGGACAACTACTTCTCGATCGCCAAGGCGCAGCGCGACCTCGGATACCAGCCACTGTTCACAACCAAACAGGCGATGGCCGAGTGCGTGCCGTACTACGTCGACCTGTTCCACCAGATGAAAGCGGCCGCGCCGCAGCCTGTGCTCACATAGTCGGTCCACCTGTCGGTTCTCGTCAGCGACGGCCCGCCACGTTGGCGGCTATCGGCGAGTTCTCATGCGGCCACACTGCTGCTCGCACGGCGCAGCCGGGCGATAATGCCGTCGAGGTCGAGGACGAACATGCCGGGCCGGAAGACGTGACCGCCGGGCTCCTCATGCGCTTCATGTGGAATACCGGCGTCGCTGAGGCGTGCGCGGAACTCCCGCTGGCCGGCGAGCACCTGGGTCTCCTGCACACTGTCGAACCAGTTGACCGGGTCGGGACTGATGCCGGCGACCAGGAAGATCCGCTTGTTTCGATAGCTCTCGATACGCTCGACCGGGTTGTCGGCGCTGACCCTGGCCTCGTCCCACGGCACGCCGTAGACCGTGGCGCCGCCCAGTTCCACGACGGCCGAGCTCAAGTTTGCCCAATGCACGACGAGGCCGGAGTCGCGGCGCAGACTCGCCGGGCCGGAGTGGCTGCTCACCGAGGCGAAGTGGCCGTAATACTTGGCGGCGTACTTCAGCGCACCGAACCCACCCATCGAAAACCCGCAGACCGCACGGCCGTCGTACTCGGCGTACGTTCGGAAATTCGCCTCGATCCACGGGATCAGCTGGGCGATGTGGAATGTCTCCCAGTTCCGCGGGCCGACGAACGAGCCCACAGGGTTGGAGTACCAGCCCGCCTGCCCGCCGTCGGGCATCACGACGATGATCGGCTTTCCGGCGGTCAGGTTTCGGATGCCCAGAAAGTCGAACTGGCGGAAGTCCGCGGCACCGCCGTGGAACATGTAGAGGACGGGATAGGTGAGTCCGCTGGTGCGGTAGTCGTCGGGAAGCAGCACATTGACGCCGGGGTTCCATCCGATCGCGTTCGTCTGGAACCGGTAGTACCACATGCGAGGGTCGTTCTCGTTGCGGTCCACGATATGCAGCCCGAACCCGTCGCTGCGCCCGACGAATGTGGCCAGTCCTGTCCAACGTCGATGACGTCGGGATCGGCGATGCCGTTGACGGTGGCGATCAGCGGATAAAGCGAGGCGTCACCATAGAAATGCGCAGCCAACGACGACAGCGTGTCCCCTGCGACAACCGTGTGTTTCGCGACATCCGGGATGATCAGCCGTTGCCCCACAGCGAGGACGTCAGGATCGGCGATCCCGCTGGCGGTGGCGATCAGCGGATACAGTTCCGCGTCACCATAGAAGCGAAACGCCAACGCCGACAGCGTGTCCCCCGCGACAACCGTGTATCTCGTGAAGTCGGGAAATATCAGCCGTTGCCCCACAGCGATGACGTCGGGATCGGCGATCCCGCTGGCGGTGGCGATCAGCCGAGATAGTTCGGCGTCACCATAGAAGCGCAACGCCAATGCCCAGAGCGTTTCCCCCGCGACGACCGTATGTGTTCTGACCATTCGTTCACCCCTTCAGTTGCACCTGGCTCCAGTTATGAATTGTAGGTGCCCAAGAGCGTAAAACGGTTGACTTGCAAGGCATTACAGACATGCATGACATCAGTCGCCATTCGACTGCCGGCTCTAGGGACCGATCACTTACAGTGCCAACCTCGGAGCGATATTGTCGCTAATCGGCTTTGCTGCCGAATCTTTCAGCAACATTGTCGCGCCAAGCTTGGCACACCGCGTCGTGGGCCAACAAGCTCATGGCAACGCAGACAACGGATATACCTCACCGGTCGCGCTGTTGACCAACGCCGCACGGTCGAGCCGGCCCTGCAACGGCAACACATCGAGCACTGCGGCCGCAACGGTGGGCAACTGAGCCAGCGTGGCGCGCGGCGCGAGCGAGCAGTGCGGCAGCCACACGCCCGGCCGGTAGTTCTTGTGCAGTTCCGCGCCGGTGGCGGTGATGGCCTCGACGACCCGCTGCTGGCGGGCCACGAAGTCCGCACTCACCCCCGCGACCAGCCAGATCCGTCCGCGTCGGAACAGCCCGACGCCGTCGAAGCTGAGGTCCACCGGTTCGCCGCCGTCGAGCCACGCCAGCGCCTCGTCGACCGCCGCTTGATTCCACCGGCGCAGCACCGCGTACGACACGTGCGGTACGTGACGTCCGTGCGTGTGCGAGCGCAGGCTGCCGACACCCCGCTCCTCGACCCGGTCCCACAGCGCCCGGACCGCCCGCTCGGATCGCCGGTCGAACAGCAGGCAGACGGCCAGGGCCACGGCTCAGCGATACAGGTGGACCGGCTGGTGCGTGACCTGCTCGATCCGCGATGACGCGTCCTGCAGCAGCTGGGCACCCAGCGCGAAGAGTCCGCGCGCGGCGGCGATCTCCTCGCCGATCATCGGCTGGCTGTTGTCCTTCGGGTTGCGGAAGGCGTCCCCCAGCGTGGTCACGGTCTCGCCGTCGCCGCGCTGGGCGCGCACGGTCGCATGTGTGTGGGTCTCGTCTTCGTCGAAGTCGATCTCGACGCGCCACTTGTTGCTCAGATCTTTGTCATACATCGCCATCACCCTCCGGTTACCAGGGTGCTCCGTGGAATGGCTCGGCACCAGATGTACCGCGGCTGAATCATTGGCCAAATAGCCGTTCCTAACCCATTGCGCGCCTAGGCTTCGACCGGGACGTCAATTGAACAAGGAGCCGATATGCCGAACGGTAAGCCGAACATTCTGGTCATTTGGGGCGACGACATCGGCATTTCCAACTTGAGTTGCTTCAGCCGCGGATTGATGGGTTATTTCACCCCCAACATCGACCGCATTGCCGATGAGGGAATGCTGTTCACCGACTCCTACGGCGAACAAAGTTGCACCGCGGGGCGGTCGTCGTTCATCACGGGGCAGAGCGTGTACCGCACGGGCATGAGCAAGGTTGGGATGCCAGGCGTCGACATCGGACTCCAAAAGGAGGATCCGACGATCGCCGAACTGCTCAAGCCGCTGGGCTATGCGACTGGTCAATTCGGCAAGAACCACCTCGGCGACCTCAACAAGTTCCTGCCGACGGCTCACGGGTTCGACGAGTTCTTCGGGAACCTCTATCACCTCAACGCTGAGGAGGAGCCGGAGAATCCCGACTACCCCACCGAGGAGGAAGCACCGTTGCTTCGGGCTGCTCTCCTGCCGCGCGGCGTCATCCATTCATGGGCGACCGACGAAGACAGCGGCGAGAACGACGAGCGGTACGGCCCGGTAGGCAAGCAGCGCATCGAGGACACCGGCCCCCTGACCAAGAAGCGGATGGAGACCATCGACGATGAAACCACGGGTGCATGCATCGACTTCGTCAAGCGCCAACACGAGGCGGGCAC
Source organism: Mycobacterium sp. (assembly GCA_021154745.1). Classification (GTDB taxonomy): domain Bacteria; phylum Actinomycetota; class Actinomycetes; order Mycobacteriales; family Mycobacteriaceae; genus Mycobacterium. Next base: position 8,338 of record JAJKIB010000180.1, on the reverse strand, counting down.
TCCGTTCTTCGTCTGGATGAACATGACCCACATGCACTTCCGAACGCACACAAAACCCGAAAGCCTCGGCCAGGCGGGCCGTTGGCAGTCGCCCTACCACGACACCATGATCGATCACGACCGCAACGTCGGCCAGCTGCTCGATCTGGTCGACGAACTGGGCATCTCCGAGGACACGATCGTCATATACAGCACCGATAACGGTCCGCACGCCAACAGCTGGCCCGACGGTGCCACCACACCGTTCCGCAGCGAGAAGGCCAGCAACTGGGAGGGGGCGTTCCGGATTCCCGAGATGATCCGCTGGCCCGGAAGGATCAAGGCTGGCACGGTATCCAATGAGATTGTCCAGCACCATGATTGGCTGCCGACGTTCCTGGCCGCAGCCGGGGATCCGGGTATCGTCGAGAAGCTGAAGAAGGGTCACAAGGCGGGGGATATGACCTACAAGGTCCACATCGACGGGTTCAACCTGCTGCCGTACCTGACGGGCGAGGTCGAGAAAAGCCCGCGGCGTGGAATGATCTACTTCTCCGACGACGGTGACGTATTAGGTATCCGGGCGGAGAACTGGAAGGTCGTGTTCATGGAGCAGCGGTGCCAAGGCACGCTGCAGATTTGGTTCGAGCCCTTCACGAAATTGCGGGCGCCAAAGTTGTTCAACTTGCGGACCGATCCGTATGAGCATGCAGACATAACGTCGAACACGTACTGGGATTGGTTGCTAGACCGCGTCTTCCTGGTGCTCTATGGCTCTGCGATCGCGACCCAGTTCTTGGAAACGTTCAAGGAGTTCCCGCCGCGACAGGAACCGGCGTCGTTCACCATTAACCACGCGGTGGAAGAGCTCAACAAGTTCCTCGCCTCGCGGGGTGGTTGAGCGTGACGGGACTCGCATCGTGGGTAGACGGGCCCACGAAGTCGGCGATAGTCGAATACGTGGACCGCGTCGTCGCCGAGGTCGAACCCGAATCGCGGATAGCGGTTTTCGACAACGACGGCACGCTGTGGTGCGAGAAGCCGATGTACATCCAGCTCGACTTCCTGATCCGCAGGTTCGCTGAGCAGGCCAACAGCGACCCGTCACTGCGCGAGCGCCAACCGTACAAGGCGGCCGCCGAGGGAGATCTTCAGTGGTTCGGCGACGCGGTGACGAAGCACTACCAGGGAGACGACTCTGACGTCAAACCTCTTGTGGGAGCGATTCTTACCGCCCATCACGAAATCACGGTCGAGGAACACGCCGGCCGCGTCAGCGCATTCTTCGACGAGGCGAAACACCCGACCCTCGGCCGCGCATATACGGCCTGCGGGTACCGGCCGATGGTCGAGCTGCTGCGGTATCTCGAGGCGAAGGGGTTTACGAACTACATCGTGTCCGGCGGCGGCCGGGACTTCATGCGCCCGATCACCTATGCGCTGTACGAAATTCCGCCCGAGCGCGTGGTGGGAAGCTCGGTGGGTCTGGATTACCGCGACGGTCATCTCTTCACTACCTCGCAACCGGAATTCCTCGACGACGGGCCGATGAAGCCGGTGCGGCTGTGGAGCCGGATCGGGCGCAGGCCGATTCTGGCTGCGGGTAATTCCAACGGCGACATCGAAATGCTGGAATTCACGCGCGGCATGCGGCTACTCGTGTTGCATGACGACGCCGAACGCGAATTCGATTACACCGCAGGCGCGGAGAAGGCACTCGAGCAGGCCCCAAAGGACGACTGGACCGTCGTCAGCATGCGCAACGACTGGACGACCGTCTTCAGTGACTAACGAACTCGTCTGGATTCCACCGCAGACAGCGGTCCTGGGATCCGAGCGGCACTACGCCGAGGAGGGGCCGGCACGGCCCGTCACTGTCGAGGGGTTCTGGATTCACAGCCATCAGGTCACGAACGCAGAGTTCGCCGAATTCGCCGCTGCCACTGGCTATCTCACGGTCGCCGAACGGCCGCTGAACGCAGCCGACTATCCCGGAGCACCCGAGGAGAACCTGCAGCCGGGATCGATGGTGTTCACCCGAACCCGCGGACCGGTCGACCTACGCCACCTGAACCTGTGGTGGACCTGGACGCCGGGAGCGTCCTGGCGTCATCCCGTCGGGCCGCACTCGTCGATCGACAGGCGCGCCGATCACCCCGTCGTGCACGTTGCCTACCAAGACGCCGAGGCGTACGCGTCATGGGCGGGGCTCTCGTTGCCGACAGAGGCGGAGTGGGAAACGGCCGCTCGCGGCGGTCTCAAAGGGGCGACGTACACCTGGGGTGACGAGCCCGAGCAGCCCGGCCAACGGCTGGCCAATTACTGGCACGGCGATTTCCCGTGGCGTCCTGTCCGCGGCTATGGCCGCACCACTGCGGTCGGCAGCTTCCCGCCCAACGGCTATGGGCTGGTCGACATGGCGGGCAATGTGTGGGAGTGGACCACCGACTGGTACAGCGACACCCGCGCCGGTGATCCCTGTTGCGAGGCAGGCAGTTACGACCCTCGCCAACCGCAGTTCCGGGTGCCCCGCAAGGTCATCAAGGGTGGCTCGTTCCTGTGCGCCGACAACTACTGCCTGCGTTACCGGCCTGCCGCACGCCGACCGCAGCCGGTCGATACGGGCATGAGCCACATCGGCTTCCGCTGCGTCAAGCGCTAGCTGACTTCCGCGAAACGTACGTTTTGGCGAGCCCTTCTCGCAGTTTCTCTACAAAACGTACGTTTCGGCGACTCAGGCTTCTGCGGTCTTCTTGATCGCCGCCAGCGTCGCCGGGATACCGCTGTTCGCCGCCGCGTGCCGATTAGCGATCTGCGCGTCGGCCTCCGCGCCGAAGCGCTCGCGGAACCCGGCGATGCCCGCGGGCAGGAACTCCCACGACTCGGTGAGCCGGGTCCCTCCGTCCTCGGGTTCGAGGGTGTAGCCCCATCGGACCCAGCCGTTGTTGACCTCCCACGCAAACTCGCGACCGGGATCCGCGGCGACCACCTGGCAGCGGGTCTCCCACGTTCGCTCCGGGAGCTCGTTGTGGCCGGTGAACCACGCGCCGATGCGTGGGCCGTCGCCCTCGTCCCACCAGCAGGCCCGGCAGACGGGGCTCCAGTCGCCCATCCTCGTCACATCCGACACCAGCGCGTACAGCTCGTCTGGTGTCACGGCCACGGAAATCGAATCGGACATCTTCAACTCAGTCACGAGTCGAGTCTGCTCTATTGCACTTTCGGCTCGCGAATGTGAGGTTGGAACGCGTTCTAATTCGTCGTCGAAGGGCCGGCCGGATGAGCAACGGTAACCAGCGGATCGCGGCCGTGATCGGTGGAGCGTCGGGGATCGGCTGGGCGACGGCGCAGGCACTGGCCAAACACGGAGACCAGGTGACCGTCGCCGACCTCAACGCCGACGGGGCGCAGAGCCGGGCCGCCGAACTGGGCGACCCGCACACCGCCGCGTCCGTCGACGTCACCGACGAATATTCGGTGCAACGGCTCTTCGAGCAGACCGGCCCGGTAGACGTCGTCGTCAACTGCGCGGGATTCTCCAACGTCGGCCTGATCACCGACATGCCCGTCGACCAGTTCCGCGACGTGATCGATGTCTGCCTCACCGGCGCGTTCATCGTCGCCAAGCACGCAGGCCGCAACCTGCGCCCCGGCGGCGTGCTGGTTTCGATCAGCTCGCTCAACGGGCGCCAGCCCGCCGCGGGTATGAGCGCCTACTGCGCCGCCAAGGCCGGCCTTTCAATGCTGACTCAGGTCGCCGCGCTGGAGCTGGGCCCGCGGGGAATCCGCGTGAACGCCGTCGCACCCGGCTTCGTCCACACGCCACTCACCGAGCCGGCCGCGGCCATTCCCGGCGTCGTGGAGGAGTATCTGGAGAACACGGCGCTTGGCCGCGCTGGCACACCCGAGGACATCGCCAACGCCGTGCTCTACCTGTGTTCGCCTGTGTCGTCGTGGCTGACCGGAGAGGTGCTCGACCTCAACGGCGGCGCCCACCTCAAGCGCTACCCCGACATCCTCCGCCACGTGATGAAACTCGCGGAGGCCCAATGAGTTTCGAGGGTAAGCAGGCGATCGTCACCGGCGCTGGTTCGGGCATCGGCGCGGCGCTGTGTCGAGCGCTGGTGAGTGCAGGCGCCGCGGTGGCTGCACCGACATCGACGGCGACGCCGCCGAACACACCGCTGGGGCGCTGGGCGCCAACGCCCGTTCCGCGCGCCTCGACGTCACCGACGCTGCGGCGGTGCAGGCCGCCGTCGACGACGTCGTCGACCGGGCGGGCCGGCTCGACCTGATGTTCAACAACGCGGGCATCGTATGGGGCGGCGACACCGAGCTGCTGACGCTGGAGCAGTGGAACGCAATCATCGACGTCAACCTCCGCGGCGTCGTGCACGGCGTCGCCGCGGCCTATCCCCTGATGCTGCGGCAGGGCCACGGGCACATCATCAACACCGCGTCGATGGCGGGACTGACCGCGGCTGGACAGATCACCAGTTACGTGACGACCAAACACGCGGTCGTTGGGCTGTCGCTGGCCTTGCGCTCGGAGGCCGTCTCGCGTGGCGTCGGCGTCTTGGTGGTCTGCCCGTCCGCCGTCGAGACCCCGATCCTCGACAAGGGCGCGGTCGGCGGGTTCGTCGGCCGCAACTACTTTCTCGAGGGGCAAGGCGTGAAAACCGCATACGACCCTGACCGGCTGGCGCGAGACACCTTGCGCGCCATCGAGAAGAACAAAGCGATTCTGGTGAAACCGCGGCTGGCACATGCCCAGTGGCTGTTTGCCCGACTCGCACCGACTTTGATGAACCGCGTGTCGATCGGGTTCATCGAAAAGCAGCGGGCCAGCCAGGCCACAGCACGTTCACAGCTGCGCTAGCGTCACAGCAATGGACACCGAGTTCACGCTGACACAGAAGCGTGCGCTGGCCGTCGCAACCGCCATCGCTATCGCATTCGGCGCCTACTTTCTGCGTGGCTACTTCATTCTCGTCGTGGTCGCCGCGGTGGCGGCCTACCTGTTCACCCCTCTGTTCAACCGGCTCAACAAGCGCTTCGGCACCGGGATGTCGGCGACGCTGACGCTGCTGGCAGCGATCGCTGCGGTGGTGGTGCCGATGGGCTTGTTCGTGTTCCTCGCCGTCATTCAGATCACCAACATGGTTGAGCGGGTGACGGACTGGGTCGGCAGGACAGACCTGTCGGCCCTCGGCGATCAGGCGCTGCGCTTCGTCAACGATGTGTTACACAGGGTGCCGTTCATCGACGTAACCGTCACCCCCGACTCGCTTCGCAGTTCGATGGCCACCGTCGCGCAGAAAGTCGGCGAATGGCTGCTCGGGCTCCTGCAAGGCGCTGCCGGCAGCGTGTTCGGCGGAGTGACGGCGGCAATCCTGTTCCTGTACGTGTTCGTATCGCTGTTGGTGAACCGCGATGACGTGCTGACCCTCATCCGTCGACTCAACCCGCTCGGCGAGGAGATCACCGACCTGTACATGTCGAAGATGGGCGCGATGGTGAGGGGCACCGTCATGGGGCAGTTCGTCATCGCCATCTGTCAGGGCGTTGCGGGCGCAGGCTCCATCTACATCGCCGGATTCCACCAAGGTTTCTTCCTTTTCGCGGTCCTGCTGTCGGCGCTGTCGGTGATCCCTCTGGGCGGCGGCATCGTGACGATTCCGTTCGGGATCGGAATGATCTTGTTCGGCAACGTTTTCGGCGGTGTGTTCGTGGTCGTCTTCCACCTGATCGTGGTGACGAACATCGACAACTTCCTGCGACCGATCCTGGTGCCGCGGGCCGCGCGCCTCGACTCGGCGCTGATGCTGCTTGCCGTGTTCGCCGGCATCGCCATGTTCGGCGCATGGGGCATCGTGATCGGGCCGGTGCTGATGATCGTCATCGTCACCACGATCAGCGTCTACCTGGCGGTGTACAAGGGCGTGCCGATGGAGGACGTCGGAGAGGAGGACGAGAAACCGAAGCGGCGCAACCCCTTCTGGTGGCTGGGCCGCCGCATCAGGCAGGCCACCGCCAAACCTGACGCTAAGTCAGCCGCTGAGTGAGGAATTCGACGACGCGCTTGCGTGCCTCATACGCGGGATGCCCGTCCACCTCGCGGATCTCCAAGGTCAACACCGAGTGGGCCATCTTCCCGAATCCGTGTTCGTTGCCCTTCTTCGAGTTGATCTCGATGACCTCGAACGCGTCTCCCAGACGATCCTTGAGCGTCTTGAAACGTTCGCCCGGTACCAGCGGATCCTCGCTGAACCTAAGACCCATTGCGCACAGTCCCTCGTTGGCGGCACGCTGCTCGATGACCTTCAGTTCGGCTTCCGACAAACCAGGATCGCGTCGGTGCTTCGCCGTCAGGCCTATCGGCAGCGACGGCTGGCTGAGTACCGGTGCCAGCACACTGTCCTCCACAGCGGCCGCGAGCGCGAATCCGCCACTCCAACACTCGCCGATCACACCGACGCCCTTGCCCGGCGTGTTCTCGTTGAGGTCGCGGGCGAGCGCACGCAGGTAGTGGGCGACCGGCCGGTCGGCATTCGTTGCGAAGGCCGCGAATTCCTTTGCCACACAGCCGCGCAGCATGATCGGCACCATGCCGGGCCTCATCGCCGCCGCACCCGGAGTGCCGTACAGCGACGGGCACGCCACGGTGAACCCGTTGTCCACCAGGTGATTACCCAACCCCAGCACCCCGGGATGAATGCCGGGCATCTCGGGGATCAGCACCACACCGGGGCCCTCGCCCCTGCGGTAAACGTCGTGGGTGTATCCAGCCGCCGAAAACGGTGCGACGGTCCACCCGGTCAGATCGGCTTCCGGCGCGGTCATGGCGACTCCTATTTGGCGGTCAGCGGCGACTGGGTCTGCGTCGCCGCCGCCAGCGTACGGTACTCGCTCGTACCTGCGGCGCCGGTTATGGCAATCTGCACCGGACCGCCGGCACCGTTCAGCCGGGTGGTCCACACCGGCTCGGCCGGCTCGCCGCCCTCGTACACCACCCACCTCACGCCGTCGACGTCCTGCGTCCCCGTCGGATACAGGTCGGTGTCGATGGAGGCGACGAGCTTGTCCTCGTCGGCATTGCTCTGCGTCAGGCTCACATACATCCCGCTGGGCGCGAGGTATCCGACGGTGGAGCTGACGGCGCGAGACCGCTGGCCCGACGGATGGGTGCGGCCGCCGTCGATGCCTTTGCGGCTGCCGGAGTTGGCCTGCCAGCCCTCGGGCAGTTTCGGCAGCCGGATCGGGATCTTCAGGGCGTCGGCGTCGGCCTGAAGCGCCGCAGGAGCGTCGTAGGACGGCGCCGGTCCCTTGCCAGGTCCGTTCGGCTGAAACGAGCACATGCCGAGCACCCCTGCCAGCACGATGCAGGCGATCACCAGTGGCGCGATCGACCAGAACATGTCCCGGCCGTCCTGCAGCACGCGCGGCTTTGCAGGCTTGGGCGCCGGAGTCGGCTCCGTCGTCATAGGCGCCAGTATCCCAGCCGCCAAACGGCGATCCGCAAATGGGACAATCGGCGCATGAGCCCGTCGCGTGGTGAAGCCCCAGACCGCAACCTCGCCCTCGAACTGGTCAGAGTCACCGAGGCCGGCGCCATGGCGGCGGGCCGCTGGGTAGGACGTGGCGACAAAGAAGGCGGCGACGGTGCGGCGGTCGACGCCATGCGCGAGCTGGTCAACTCGGTGTCGATGCGCGGTGTCGTGGTGATCGGCGAGGGCGAAAAGGACCACGCACCGATGCTCTACAACGGTGAAGACGTCGGCAACGGCGACGGGCCGGAGTGCGACTTCGCCGTCGACCCGATCGACGGCACGACGTTGATGGCCAAGGGCCTTTCCAACGCGATCTCGGTGCTGGCGGTGTCCGAACGCGGCACCATGTACGACCCGTCGGCGGTGTTCTACATGAACAAGATCGCCGTCGGACCCGACGCCGTCGACGCCATCGACATCACCGCCCCGATCGGGGAGAACATCCGCCGCGTCGCCAAGGCCAAGCACGTGTCGGTGTCCGACCTGACCGTGTGCATTCTGGACCGGCCCCGGCACGAGCAGCTGATCGCCGACGTCAGGGCTGCGGGCGCCCGATGCCGGCTGATCTCAGACGGCGACGTCGCAGGCGCGATCTCGGCGTGCCGGCCCAACACCAGCACCGATCTGCTGGTCGGCATCGGCGGCACACCAGAAGGCATCATCGCCGCCGCCGCCATCCGCTGCATGGGCGGTGCCATTCAGGGTCAACTGACGCCCAAGGACGACGAAGAACGCCAGAAGGCGCTCGACCGCGGCTACGACCTGGACCGAATCCTGTTCACCGAAGACCTGGTCTCCGGGGACAACGT
>JAJKIB010000179.1 GCA_021154745.1 Mycobacterium sp. | reverse complement strand
GAGTCGGCGCCTCGTCCGTCGGTGTGGCCCATGACCACATCATGGGCATCATCCCTACGCAAATCGATGACGTCCGTGCAGTATTCGCGCGCCCGGCCCAGCCGCTCGTCGACAAGGTCGACACCGATCACCCGGCAGCCCTTGCGGTGCGACGAGATCCGGCAGGCCATCGAACCGATCGGTCCGAGGCCGAGCACAACGAGCGTGCCGCCATCGGGCACGTCGGCATACTCAACGGCCTGCCACGCGGTGGGCAGCACGTCGGACAGGTAGACGTAGCGCTCGTCGGGCCCGTCCTGCGGAACCTTTATGTGGGTGTATTGCGCCTGGGGCACCCGCAGATACTCGGCCTGCCCGCCGGCCACTTCGCCGTAGAGCTTGGAATAGCCGAACAGTGCAGCGCCGGTGCCCTGGTCGCGGTTCTGCGTGGTTTCGCATTGGCTCTGCAGTCCGTGGTCGCACATGAAGCAGTGCCCACAGGAGATGTTGAAGGGAATCACGACGCGGTCGCCCACTTGTAGCGTGTCCACCTCTCGACCGACTTCTTCGACGACGCCCATCGCCTCATGGCCGAGGACGTCGCCCTGACTCATGAACGCGCCGAGCACTTCGTACAGATGCAGATCCGATCCGCAGATGTTGGTGCTCGTCACGCGAATGATCGCGTCGTTGGGTTCCTTGATCGCCGGGTCTGGCACCGTGTCGACTGACACCTTCCGTCGTCCCTGCCACGTGACTGCTCGCACGGCCGTCCTCCTGAAAATCGTCGTCCCTACGGGCGTGCCCACCTTCGTGATCGCCAAACCTCACGTCAGGATGGGGGCATGGCCGCCAGTGGAACGGTGGTGGAGTTGCGGGTGCACGGCGTCTCGGGCACACCGCCCGAAGCACTCCTGAGTTGCCCCACCGAATTCCTCGACGAAGTCGCCGGTGACAAGTCGGCTGGCTTCTACAGACGACAACCGTGGATCGAGGACGCGACGAGCGGGCCGCCTCGCGCATGGAGCAAGGTCCTGGAGGCATACTCGTGGGGTGGGTTGACGTCGGGACCGGCGAGCCGCGCGGTGTGGTTGCTCTTTCTGCCGTTCATCTTCATCAACCTCGCGCACTGGATGCTGCCGCCGGCCACGAAGCGTTTTGTGGGCGCGGTGTCGGTGAGCCTGCTGCGGCTGATCGCGCTGTCGTTCACGCTGACCTTGATGCTGGCCGCCGCGGTCGCGGTGATGGACGTAATGGTCTGGCAGTGCATGGACCTGGACTATTGCGGTTCGACGCTGGGCCCGCTGTCGTCGATGGCGTCGGCGCCACGCGGTGTGCAGGTGGCGCTGAGTGCCGTGCCGCTGGTGGTGGTGATCGCGGTGTTGTGGCGACTGGGGCGGGAGAACACGCGAGTCATCGGCAGGCCGCCGAATCCCGCGGTGATGGCCGACGAGGTCCCGCTGGAATCGGACACGTTCTGGTGCATCGACCCGTCGGTGTTGCGGCTGAGGGCCTGCCACGTGATGGCGTGGACGGCGGGCCTCGGCGCGCTCACCCTTGTGGTGCCGGTGCGCCATGCGGCGACGCCGGGGGTGCGCGCGGTAGGCGTCGTGTTGTTGGCGGCCAACGGTGTTGTTCTGGCGATCGCCGTGCTGACGACCGCGTGGAACCGGGCGACCGCGCGCGGCGGCGTTGGCGCCGACTGGCTGACGCGCCCACTGCTGCTGCTGAGGTGGGTCTCGCTGGGCCTGCTGGTCGCATCGTTGGTGTGGGTGGCGACGGCGGATGTGGCGTATCCGCCTGCCCCGACGCACTTTCCGGGCCTGCGGGGAGCCATCTACGTGTTGCTCGGGACCCAGATCGTCCTGCTGCTCGCGCTGTTCGTCTTCACTGCCTTGTCGATGCGGGGGCGTCGGATGGCGCCGACAGGTGAGCGGGACGAGGGCTACCGGCCCACGCTCGGTGGATTCAGCGCGCCGTTCGTGGCGCTGATCGGCTGGCTCATCGGTGGCAGTCTCAGCGTCGGCGTCGGCTTGTGGACCGCGCAGGTGCTCGGCAATGCGGTGCTGTCCACGGCGGCTGCCCGCAGCGAAACCACCAGCAGGACAGCGATACTCACCAGCGACACGGCGACGTTCGCGGACAAGGCCGCCGCGCTGAACGCCGATGCCCCCTTGATCGTGCCGCCGCCGTACTTGTGGGCGGCGGTGGCCATTGTCGTGCTGATCATCGGTGCGGTCCTCACCGCGGTGTGCGTGTGGTGGTGGATCACGCGCAGGCGGGCACCGTCCGAAATGCCGTCGGTGCTGGACGATTATCCCGGCACGGACGACACCAACGGCCGGGCCAAGCAGGTTGCGTCGTCGCGCGCATGGGCGTCGTTGACCGATCTGGCCGCGCCGATAGTCGCCGGACTGGCGCTGTTCACGGTGGTCGTGATGCTGGCGCTGGCGGCGTGGTACCTGTCGGGCAGCGGCGGCTTCGGTGTACTGCCCGCCTACTCCCCGGCGCTGACCAATTCCAGCGTGTTCATCACCGTCTCGCTGGCGATGAGCCTGGTTCTGTTGGCCGTGCAGTCATTTCGGGATCGTCAACTGCGCCGGGTGATAGCGGTGCTGTGGGATGTGATCACGTTCTGGCCGCGGGCCAACCATCCGTTGACTCCGCCGTGCTACGCCGAGCGCACCGTGCCCGAACTGCTTGACCGCCTGCGTGCGTTGACCGCGGCGGGTGACACGCGCGTGGTGCTCGTGTCGCACAGTCAGGGCACGGTGATCGCCGCGGCGACACTGCTGCAGGACGACGAGGGCATCGCGCACCAGGTGGCGTTGATGACGTTCGGCTCGCCGCTGCGCCGGCTGTATGCACGAAACTTCCCGGCCTACTTCGGAACTGGTGCGCTGCCGCGGCTGCGGCAACGAGAGCGGCGGCGGTGGATCAACCTGTGGGCGCGTACCGATCCGATCGGCTCGTGGATAACCGACGACGGCGACCGAAGCCTGCAGGAAGCGCTGGAGGACGTCGACTATCGGCTGCTCGACGTGGAGAGCCTCACACCGCGTCCAGATGGCACATATCCGCCGATCTGCGGTCACTCGGGCTTCTGGACGCGTCCGGAATACCGTGACGCGTTGAGTGTGCTTGAGGCAACGATGTTGCCCGCCGGCACGGCAACCGATCCGAGCGCGGCGGCGTACCCGACGAAAGAGCTGTTATGAGATTCGAGAACCGCACCGCAATGATCACCGGCGGCGCGATCGGCTTCGGCCGGGCATTCGCGCGGGCCTTGGTCGCCGAGGGCGCCAGCGTCGTGATCGCCGACATCGACGCCGACATGGCCGAACGCACTGCGGCCTCACTTGTTTCCAATGGTGGCCACGCCATCGCGGTGGACTGCGACGTTGCCGACACCGAACGGGTGGACGCCGCTATCGATGCGGCAATCGAACGGTTCGGCGGCATCGACATCGTGATCAACAACGCGGGCCTGCATCTGATGAAGTACAACCAGCCGTTCGGGATGTTGTCGCGCAACGAGATCCGCAGTCTGTTCGACGTCAACGTGATGGGCGTGATCAACGTGACGCTCGCGTGCCGGGACTCGATGCGGGAGCGCGGTGGCGGGGTGGTGCTCAACATCTCGTCGATGGCCGGCTACATGAGCGCCACGCCGTATGCGGTGTCGAAACTGACGGTCCGCGGCCTGACGGTCGCCTTCGCAACCGAACTGGCGCCGGATCGCATCCGCGTCAACGCGATTGCTCCAGGCTTGATGAACACCGAGAACGCGCTGGCCGATCTGCCAACGCCCTTGATCGACGAGTTCGTCCAGCGACTCCAGCTCGTGCACCGGCTCGGCAAGATGGACGACGTTGTTTCCGCGATGTTGTTCCTGTGCTCCGACGAGGCGTCCTTCATCACCGGTGAGACCCTCAAGGTCAGCGGCGGCTACCCGCTGAACTTCTGATCCGCGTAGCGCATCAGGCGTGCCTGCATCTCGGGATACGGGTCCGCGGAGGGCAACTCTGTCCCGTCGCGGACGGCGACCGCGGCCTGCGCCGCGGTGCGGATCGCTGCTCGGTACGGCAGTGAGCCCGTCGATACCCGGCGCACGCCCAGCGAGGCAAACTCCGGGAGCGAGAGTGCGGGAATGGCAAGGACATTGAGCGGCAGCGGGATGGCTGCGGTGAGTTCGCGCAGCACGTCGGGCTCGGAGGCACCGGGAACGAAGATGCCGTCGGCGCCCGCCTCGACATACTGTGCCGCCCGGTCCAGCGTCGCGGCCACCGTGGCGTCCTGGCCGAGCCAATAGGTGTCGACGCGCGCGTTGACGAATACATCGGGTGAACGTTGTTTGATGGCTTGCACTTTCGCCACATGCTGTTGCGGGTCGATCAGTTTTTCGGCGGTGCTGTCCTCGATGTTGATGCCGTCGACGGCAAGCCGGGCGACGTAGTCGGCGACCTGGGCCGGGTTGTCGGCGTAGCCGTCCTCGATGTCGAGGCTGACATAGCAGTCGAGTGGTCGCAGTGCGGCGGCCAAGCCGAGATTGGCTTCCTTGGTCGACCGTCCGCCGTCGGGCCTGCCCATGCTGGACGCCACGCCGAAACTCGTCGTGCCGATCGCGGTGAAGCCACACTCCAGCAGTGCCAGCGCCGACGGCACGTCCCACGCGTTGGGAAGCAGCAGCGGCAGCTCGCCATAGTGCATGTCCTTGAAGGTCATTCGCCGCTCCACGGCGTGACCGGCCGGTCGCGGTGCTTGCCGTCGACGATCACGTCGACGCGTTCGTCGAAGAAGCAGATCCGGTCGCGCACGGGTTCGGCGTCGTGCAGCGGCTCGTGGTACGTCCACGCCACATCGCGTGGTCCGTCGGGAACGGAGTAGTAGGACGCCCGGCCCTTGTACGCGCAGTAGGTCGCCGTGCGGCTGAGTTCGAGCCGGACGGCCACGTCGTCGCGGGGCAGGTAGAACCGGACCGGCAGCAGGGTCTCGAACAACAGCATCGGCCGGTCGGATTCCGCCAACAGCTCGCCGTTCAACTCGATGCGGACGTGGCGACTGCTGCGTAGGACGTCGATGCGGCTGAACGGGTCATGGGGGTGGCTGACCACCGGTTCGTCCTCCTCGCGCCATTCGAAGGCTGCGAACTCGAGGATGACGTAGTCGGCGAGATCCGGGTCGTCGGGCCGGAAGGCCGCCGCTGCACCGGTCTCTTCGCCCGCGATGACGTCGAACGCGGTGCCCGTACACGAGTGGGCGTCGAACGGCACCGATGGATCGAGGATGGGCCGCGAACTGATCGCCGGAAGGCGCACTCCGACGTCCTCATCGGCTCCGGTTTCGGCACCGGCTGGCACCAGCTGCGCCGTGAGCGCAGCGAGCGGCACCGCGTAGGCCGGGACGACCCGGCGGGGCTCCCAGACCAGCCGAGCCTCGCACGTGTCGGCAACCGGTTCGCCGCCGACGCAGACCCGCACCCGTTTCGTGGTGGGCTCGTACCGCAGGGTGTCGAGATTGCCGCTGAGCAGATCCATCATCCTGACGCCCATCGCGGACCTCTTTCACTTGCGGGGTGGACGCAATGCCTTCATTGCCACGCGCATTATCGGACCTGGGACGCGGTCCTTGGCGGAAAGCGCAGCATCGGCGGCCCTGCGGCGCAGAGGTGCGCCGCGGCCGAACCACTTGTTCAGCGGGCCACCGCTCGGCTCGAGATGGACGTGCAGCGGCGGCTTGCCATCGGCGGCGCCGAGTGCGTTGGAGATGACCACCCGCTGAATCTCACTTGTGCCCTCAAAGATGGTGTACAGCTTGGCATCCCGGTACCACTTCTCCACCGGATGGTCCTTGATGTACCCCCAGCCGCCCATCGTCTGAATCGCGCGTTCGGTGGTTCGGACGGCCACTTCGCTGGCGGCCAGCTTTGCCATCGAGCCCTCGCCGCGTTCGAACGCCACTCCGGACACCGCCATCCAGGATGCCCGCCAGGTGAGCAGACGCGCGGCATCGATCGCGGTGGCGAGGTCGGCAAGGGGGAACGCGATGCCCTGGTTGTCGATGATCGGCGCACCGAAGGCCTCCCGCCGGTTGGCGTACTCGGTGGCGTATTCCAGTGCCGCCCTGGCGATTCCGAGCGCCTGGGCGGCGACCATCGGCCGGGTCTGCTCGAAAGTACCCATGGTGGCCGAGCCGGAACGCCCGCCGCCCGCGGCGGCTTCGCGGGCTTTCGCGAGTTTGTGCTCGAGCTTGTCCTGGCCGCCGAGCAGGTTGGCGGCCGGTACCCGGACACCGTTGAACTTCAGCTCTGCGGTGTGCGACGCCCGGCAGCCGAGCTTGTCGAGCTTGCGGACGAGTTCCAGGCCCGGCGTGCCGCCGGGCACGATGAACAGGGCCTGTCCCTTGTGGCCGAGCTCCTCGTCGACGACGGCATTGACGACGTGTACGTTGGCGATGCCGCCGTTGCCGATCCACATCTTGTGGCCGTCGATGATCCAGTCTGCGTCCTTTCCCAAGCCGTCGCGGTACGCCCGGGTGCGCAGGTTACGAACGTCGCTGCCGCCCTGGGGCTCGGAGATCGCCAGCGCGGCGAGCTTGAGATCGCCCGGCGTGCCGAAACATTCGGGAGCCCACTGCAGCATCTGCTCGGGCGAGGCGGCCTGACCGATCGCCGACAGCGCCAAGGCGGGCATCACCACCGCCAGGCCGATGCCGGCGCAGCCCCAGAACAGCTCCTCCATGAACATCGGCAGCGACAGTCCGGTGGGATCGCCGATCAGGTCGCGGTAGAACAGCGGGCTGTAAAAACCGCGTTCGGCGGCCTCTTCGAGCACCGGCCACGGAAACTCCTGACGCTGGTCGTACTCGAGCGCGACGGGGCGGACACACTTGTCGGCGAATTCGTGCGTGCGTCGGGCCAGGTCGTGCTGCGCGGCCGTCGGCGTGATGTCGAAACTCATCGAACGTCGAGTACCCCTAGGCATACGGTCATAACCGATGAAGCTCTCGGCGCTGCATCTTCGGCAGCGCGACGGCGTCACGTGCGGACCGACCGTCGCGGTGGTGGCGGGCGCCCTGCTGGATCCGGGTCAGCGGGGTGACTTGTCCGACCCGGCATGGTTCGCGCGCGAGCAGGCCAGGGTCCACGCCGAGGTGAACCGCGTCTGGCCGCGGCGGCTCGGCACCACGCCGGTAGGGATGGCGCGGGCAATCACCGCATACAGCCACGCTTCGGGCGTCCGGTACCGATGGCGGCTGTTTCGCGGTCGGCGGGACGGGTTGTTGGATGTTCAGCGAGCGGTGGAATCCGGCCGGCCGGTTGCGATGTTGATCGGGCGGTTCATCCCTCGGCACTGGGTGCTGATCGTCGAGGTCGCCGGGCAGCAGTGGCACTGCTTTGAACCGTCGTCGGGGCAGGTGCGCTCGGTGGCGGTCGATACGGTGCGGCGGTCGCGGCTGAGCGCGCTGGGCTATCCGCGGCCGTTCGCGTTCGTGGTGCCGAGACCGTCGATGCGGTCGGCGACGAGGTGATCGTGCGGTGCGCCGGATGCTTTGAGGCCGGCGACCACGCCCGTCCGGTTGCGTTCGGGCTGGTTCTGCGACATCTTCGCCTTGCCTTCGACTTTCGAGATCACAAGCTCCAGCCCGACGATCGCCCGTAGCTGAGCAAGTGTGTAGCTTTCGGGCGCATCGGTGACGTGCCACGGCTGGGTGCGGCGCTGCTCGTGTCGGTTGGTCAGCATCGTGACGAGATTGAGCACCCAGTCGGCGTCGTCGTGTGCTACGAGCCCGCCGTAAACGTTGAGGACCTCGTAGTTCCAGGTCGGCACGACCTTGCCTGTTTCCGCCTTCGTCGCGTAGAAGCTGGGCGAGATGTACGCCTGCGGGCCGGCGAAGATGGCCACGGACTCATGGCCGTCGACGTGCCAATGGGGGTTGGCCCGTGACACGTGACCGACGAGCGAATGCCGATCCTTGTCGTAGAGAAGCGGCAGTGGCGTCACCATCAACCCCGACGGCGTGTGCGTGACAAGTTGCGCGAAGCCGGCGTGGGCGAGAGCGGCGTCGGTTTCCTCGTCGGATAGGGCGAACTGTCGGGGTATGTACATGGCAGATCTAGCGTAGGACGATCAGCAACCGAGTATTTGCTTCGAACGTATGATCGAACAGTGGGCGAGCTCCAATCGATCGGCTACAACGGGCAGCCCGTACAACAGGCGTTCCGCCGGGTGGATCCGCCGGTCACGGTGCTGGTCGATCTCGCCGCGCTGTTTCCGCGCGAGCCGCACCGCGCCGGCGGCTACAACCCGGCCGGACTACAGATGCACTCGGTGGTCGAAGGCCGTCTCACCTGCTGGGCCATCTGCGAGCAGGGCTATTGGTGGGGTCTGGTCACCTACGACATCGCCTATGGATCACGACGCAAGTCCGTGACGCACTGGATTCCGGCATGGCTTCTCAAGCGGAAGACCGGCTAG
>JAJKIB010000178.1 GCA_021154745.1 Mycobacterium sp. | reverse complement strand
GGGTAGTAGACAGCGGTGATGAACGTGCCTGCCTGGCCCTGCACGACGACATCGAGGCGCAGCTGGCTGGGCCTGCCGTCCTCGTATCGGGCCAGCACCCAGCAGCCCTTGATCTCCTCGTTCCACAACGGATACGACTCGAAGTCGGCGACGATCGCCATGATCGATTCGGCTGGGGCCGCAACCTCGACTGTCTTGCTCACCAACGGCATCGGCCGAGCATATCGACTACGCCACGCGCGCCTTTTCCAGCAGCGCCCGGATGGGTTCCGGAATCGGCACTGGCCTGCGGCTGGTGCGGTCGACGTACACATGCACCCAGTGGCCGACCGCGGCGACCGCGCCGGCGGGCTCCTCGAAGATCGCGAGCCGATACGTGACGCTGCTGTTGCCGAGCCGCGTCACCGCAAGTCCGACGACCAGTGGATCGGGAAACTTCAACTCGGAGAAGTACTTGCATCCCGACTCCGCGACCACCCCGAGCCACGACACCGTCAGCGGGTCGATCTCGCATGTCGTGTTGATCCACCCGTTGATCGCGGTGTCGAACAGCGCGTAGTACACCGCGTTGTTGAGGTGGCCGAACATGTCGTTGTCGGTCCACCGGGTGTGCACCGGCCAGTGCACCGGGAAGTCGCGGCCGGTGAGCGATTGCTCGCTTGTCATGGCAGCAGTGTCGCAGGCACGGCAGGCTGGTCACCATGAGGATCCACGGCGCTGTGCTCGAACAGATCGGTAGGCCCCGGCCCTACGCCGAATCACTGCCCATCTCCGTCGGCGAGCTCGACCTGGCGGCGCCCGGCGACTCCGAGCTTCTGGTCCGCATCGAGACCGCAGGCCTCTGCCATTCCGATCTGTCGGTGGTCGACGGCAACCGGGTGCGCCCGCTGCCGATGCTGCTCGGGCACGAGGCAGCAGGTGTCGTCGAGCAGGCGGGATCCGCCGTGACGGACATGCCCGTCGGGCAGCGCATCGTCATGACGTTTCTACCGCGGTGTGGCCGCTGCCCGGCGTGCGCCACCAACGGGCTGACCCCGTGTGAACCCGGCAGCGCCGCCAACGGTGCCGGCACGCTGATGTCCGGCGAACGGCGGCTGTCGCGCGACGGCCAGCCGGTCCACCATCACCTCGGGGTCTCCGGCTTCGCCACCTACGCCGTCGTCGACCGTCGCTCCGTGGTGCCGGTGCCTCCAGACGTGCCGCCCGGGGTCGCGTCGCTGCTCGGATGCGCCGTCCTCACCGGTGGCGGCGCCGTCATCAACGCTGGACGGCCGCAACCGGGCCAAACCGTCGCGGTCGTGGGGCTCGGCGGCGTCGGCATGGCCGCAGTCATCACCGCGTTGGCGCACGACGATGTCGCGGTCATCGGCGTCGATCGGCTCGCCGACAAGCTCGACCTGGCGCGTTCCGTGGGCGTGCACGCGGCGTATACGCCGGACGAGGCGCGCGAACGGGGACTCAAGGCCGCGGTGGTGATCGAGGCGGTCGGCCATCCGCTCGCCGTGCAGACCGCGATCGACCTCACCGCACCGGGCGGACGGACCGTCACCGTCGGCCTGCCGTCACCCGACGCGCGAATCAGTGTGTCGCCGTTGGGTTTTGTGGCCGAGGGCCGGTCCCTGATCGGCAGCTACCTCGGCTCGGCCGTGCCGTCTCACGACATCCCGCACTTCGTCGGGCTGTGGCGGTCGGGCCGGCTACCGGTCGAAAAGCTTGTCTCGTCGACGATCACCCTCGACGAGATCAACAGCGGCATGGATCAACTCGCCGACGGGCACGCGGTCCGCCAGCTGATCAACTTTGATTAGTCACAGCTCCCGACGTCGCAATGCCGGCGCGACGCAGGGCCGATACGACCAGCGCACGCAGTTCGCGTCCAACCTCGAACTGCTTGCCGGGCAGGGTCCGCGCGACCATTCGTAGATTGACGGTGTCGAGTTCGATGCTCTCCACCCCCATCAGTGACGGCTCGTCGAGCAGCAGATTCGGCAGCCCGTCGTCTTCCATGGCGGCCGTCGTGACGCCGTGCAGAACATCGTTGACTTGGTTGATGTCGGCCGACGCTGGCACCGGGACGTCGACCACGGCGCGGGCCCAATCCTTCGACATGTTCAGCGCTTTGACGATTTGACCGTTGGGCACGGTGAATACCTCACCGTCGCTGGTGCGCAGCTTGGTGACACGCAGCGTGACGTCTTCAACAGTGCCGACGGCGGTGCCTCCTGCGGTGACGGAGAGCTCGACGAGATCGCCAAATCCGTACTGCTTCTCCGTGATGATGAAGAAGCCGCTGAGCAGATCCTGCACGATGCGCTGCGCCCCGAAGCCCAGCGCGGCGCCGAGCACCGCCGCCGGCGCGACCAGCGAACCCAGCGGCAGGCCGAGCTGGTTGGCGATGTCGACGGCCACCAGCACATAGAGCATGCCGATCGCCACCGAGGAGATGACCGACGCGACGGCCTGACCGTGCTTGACCGACTCCGACCGCACCGTCGCGTCACGCTGGTCCCCCTTGGTGAGTCGCTTGCTGATCCGGCCCGCTATCCATCTGATGAGCCGCGTGGTGACGAGGGCGAAAAGCACCACCAAGACGACGTGGAGGCCTTTGGTGAGGAGCCATTGGGTGAGGTCTTCAAGTGTCGTGGGCATACCCGCGGACGGCTTCCCGCTTCTGCGGGGGCTTCAAACACGCGCCAACTTGTATGATGAGTTATCAGCTCATCATATAGCTATAGGAGCCCGATGTCCGACCGCATCCGCCACCTCAAGCTTTCTCACGTCGTGCTGCCGCTGGAGACGCCGGTCAGCGACGCGAAAGTGCTGACGGGACGCCAGAAACCGTTGACCGAGACGGTGCTGCTGTTCGTCGAGGTCGTCACCGAGCAGGGCCACGCGGGCATGGGCTTCTCCTACTCCAAGCGCGCTGGCGGGCCGGCCCAGTACGCCCACCTCGCGGAGATCGCGGACGTCGCGCTCGGTCAGGACCCGTCCGACATCGACCGGATCTACCAGTCCCTGCTGTGGGCCGGCGCATCGGTTGGCCGCTCGGGAGTCGCCACCCAGGCGATCGCCGCACTCGATGTGGCGCTGTGGGATCTCAAGGCCCGCCGCGCAGGCTTGCCGCTCGCGAAACTCATTGGCGCGCATCGTGACTCCTGCCCGGTTTACAACACCTCCGGCGGGTTCCTCCAGGCCTCGGTCGAGGAAATCCGGGAGAAGGCCACGGCATCGCTGGCCTCCGGTATCGGCGGCATCAAAATCAAGGTGGGCCAGCCGGATTGGAAGACGGATTTGGCTCGGGTCGCGGCGCTGCGCGAGCACCTCGGCGAGACACCCTTCATGGTCGATGCCAACCAGCAGTGGGACCGAGCCAGGGCCCGCCGGATGTGCCGCGAGCTCGAGGCATTCGACCTGGTGTGGATCGAGGAGCCCGTCGACGCGTGGGACGCCGTCGGCCATGCCGACCTGTCGCGCACCTTCGACACCCCGATCGCGACGGGCGAGATGCTCACCTCGGTGAGCGAGCATGTGGCGCTGCTCGACGCGGGGTATCGCGGAATCGTGCAGCCCGACGCGCCACGCATCGGCGGGATCACGCCCTTCCTGAAGTTCGCGGCGCTGGCCGCTCATGCTGGTCTCGCGCTGGCGCCGCACTATGCGATGGAAATCCACCTTCACCTCGCGGCGACGTACCCCACCGAGCCGTGGGTCGAGCACTTCGAATGGCTCAACCCGCTCTTCAACGAGCGCATCGAGATCCGCGACGGCCGCATCTGGGTTCCCCAGCGGCCCGGGCTCGGCTTCACGCTCAGCGACCAGATGCGGGCGCTGACCAAGGAGAGCGCCGAGTTCGGGGCGAGATGACGACGACACTGGCGCAGCGCGTCGTGATGGGGCTGCAGGACCAGATCCTCGCAGGCGACCTGCGGCCCGGCCACAAGCTTCCCTCGGAAGCCGAGCTCATCGAGGAGTACGCGGTCTCGCGGACGGTGGTCCGCGAGGCGGTGACGCGGCTGCGCGCCGAAGGTCTGGTCGAAACATTCCAGGGCCGTGGCTCATTCGTGCTCGCAATGCCCGAGCCGACGTCGTTCACCGTCGAATCCGCGGCCATCCGGACCCACCACGACGTCCTCGACATGATCGACTTCCGCCTCGGGATCGAATGTGAGGCGGCCGCATTGGCGGCGGCGCGGATCGAGCGCGCCGGCGCCGAGTCAATCCAAGCTGCGCTCGACGCATTCGTCGCCGCAGCGCCGGAAGACCAAGTAGAGACCGATTTCGGCTTCCACCGCGCCGTGGCCGCCGCAAGTGGCAACCGCTTCTACCTTGACCTGCTCGACTCACTCGGGCCGATGATGATCCTGCTTCCCCGCACCCGGCTCGGCGACGCCTACTCGCTGACCGACACCGGCCACGTCGAGCGGGTCCTGCTGGAGCACGACAACGTCGCGTCCGCCATCGTCGCCGGCGATCCCGACATCGCCAGCGCCGCGATGCGGGTCCACCTCGGCAACACCCGCCGGCGCCTCAACGCCCGCTGATTTACGACGGCGCAACAGGTGTCGGACCACCGGCAGCAGCGCCAGCAGCACGAAGATCGCCAGAATCGTTCCCGACAGCGGCCGGGTGAAGAAACCCGTCGGGTCGCCGCCGAACATCAACATGGATCGGCGGGCGCTGGACTCGATCAGCGGGCCGAGGACGAACGCCAGCACCATCGGCCCTGGGTCGAAGCCCGCCTTTTTCATCAGGTAGCCGATGACGCCGAACCCGATCATCAAGAAGATGTCGAACACCGAGTTGTTGATCGTGTAGACGCCAAGGATCGTGATCAGTGCGGTGATCGGCGCCAGGATCGCCGGGCGGATCCGCAGGATGCGAACGAACAAGCCCACCAACGGGATCGACAGAATCAGCAGCAACAGGTTGCCGATGTACATCGAGTTGATGACGCCCCAGAACAGGTCCGGGTGTTCGTCGACCAGCTGCGGGCCCGGAGCGATGCCCAGGATCAGCAGCGCGCCGAACAACATCGCCATCGACGCGTTGGCGGGGATGCCGATGGTGAGCAACGGGATGAACGACGACGTGGCCGCCGCGTTGTTGGCGGTCTCGGGCGCCGCGACCCCCTCGACCGCGCCCCGACCGAACCGCTCCGGCGTCTTCGAGCGCCGCTTCTCGGTCGCATACGCCACCAGCGAGGCCAACACCGCGCCGCCACCGGGGAGGACACCGAGCACGAAGCCGATCGCCGAACCGCGGCCGATGGCTCCCGTCGACTGCTTCAGATCCTTACGTGACGGCCACACATTGCCGACCTTGGCCGGCACGTGCGGCTTGCCGTGACGCTGTTCGAGGTTGTACAGAATCTCCCCGACACCGAACAGGCCCATGGCCACGACGACGAAGTCGATGCCGTCGGCGAGTTGCAGGCTCTCGAAGGTGAACCGGGATGCGCCACTGAAACTGTCGCGGCCCACGGTGGCCAGCAGTAGACCGATGGCCGCGGCGATCAACGACTTGAGCATGTTCCCGTTGCCGATCGTCGCGACGAGCAGCACACCGAGCAGCGCCAGCGCGGCGTATTCGGGTGGTCCGAAGTCAAGCGCGACGTCGGCGATGACCGGGGCCAGCAGCGTCAACCCGATGATCGAAATGGTCGCTCCCACAAAGGAACCGATCGCCGCGACGCCGAGCGCCGTTCCGGCCCTGCCCTGTTTAGCCATGGCGAAGCCGTCGAACACGGTCACCACCGATGACGCCTCGCCGGGTAATCGCAGCAGCACCGAGGTGATGGTGCCGCCGTACTGCGCGCCGTAGTAGATGCCCGCCAGCATGATGATCGCCGACACCGGGTTGATGGTGTAGGTGATCGGCAGCAGGATCGCGATGGTGGCCGCGGGGCCGAGGCCGGGCAGCACGCCGATCACCATGCCGATCAGCACGCCGATCAGGCAGTAGAAAAGGTTCTTGGGCTCGACGACAAGGGCGAACCCGTCAAGAAATGCGTTGAGGTCCATGGTCTTTCTAGAAGGCGATCAGGTGGGGCAGCGGGATGTGCAGCCCGTACAGGAACAGGGCGTAGAAGGCGGCGATGGCCAGCACGCTGATTACGATCGTGCTCCGCCAGCTCTCGCCGCCGAGAAAGCGCAGCCAGATCACGGCGAGCGCGATCGCAGGCAGCTCGAACCCGATTAGTGGCATCAGCAGGCCGAAGGCGACGAACGTGACGGCGCCGATCACCGCCAGCGCGCTGCCTCGCGTGAACGCCTCGGCATCGTCGAGTCCGCGTCCCACGACGAGAAGCAACACCGACAGCGTGGCGATCAGCACGCTGACGACGAACGGCCACAGGCCGGGCCCTGGCTGGTGCAACGATCCCAGCCCATAGCCGTAGGCGAACACCGCGCCACCGATCCCGATGGTGAGCCCGACGAGCGCCCCGACGATCTGGTAGACGGGACCGCCTGCGGGCGGGCGTTCCTCCTCCAGTTCGTGGGCGACCTCGGCCTTGATCTCGGCAAGGACGTCGTGCTCGTCGGGGCGGGTTGACATTGGGTTAGGCCTCGCTGCGGAGGTTGATGCCGTACTGCTTGACCAGATCTGCGTACCGCTTCTGGTCCTCCTGCAGCTGGGCGAGCACCTTGTCGCCGGGCTCCTCCATCGGGGTGAGGCTGTTCTGCTGGTTGAACGCCTTGTAGCCGTCGGTGGTGAAGGTGGCCTTCATGCCTTCGGTGAGTCTGTCCCGGACGTCTTGCGGGGTGCCCTTCGGCACCGTCATGAACCGGTACTGCGCCACCTCGACATTCAGACCCTGCTCCTTCGCGGTCGGCACGTTCGGCAGATACCCGATGCGCTCAGGGCCAAAGACCGTCAGCGGCAACAGCTTTCCGGACTTGATGTTCTCGATCGCCTCCCCGACTTGCAGCGAGGCCACGTCGATCTGATTGCCAAGCAGCGCCGTCAGAGCGGGGGCGCCGCCGTCGAACGGGACGGCCTGAGAGGCGACGTCGGTGGTCTTGAAGAGCAACGCGGCGGCCAACTGGGCGCCGGTGCCGACGCCGGTGGTGCCGTACCGGACGACCCGCGGTGAGTTCTCGAGGTCCTTGAGCGTCTTGTAGCCGCTGGCGGGGTTGGTGACGAGAACGTAGTCGTCGCGGGACACGCCGTAGACGACGTCGAAGTCGTCGATCTTGGTGACCTCATCGGGGCTGACGGCCAGCGGGGTGATCGTGAACAGGGACGCGTTCTGGATCGCGATCGTCGAACCGTCCGGCTTGGCCTTGGCCACTTCGGCCGCTGCGAGTGCACCATTGGCGCCCTCACGGTTGATGACCGGGAAAGAGGCTTTCAGGTTGTCGCTGAGTCCCTTGGAGACCGCGCGGCTGATCAGGTCGCTGGACCCGCCGGGCGACGCGCCGACATACATCTCGACCGTGCCGGACGGATAGTTGCCGCCGCTGCCACTGCCGGTGCTGGTCTGGACGCCACCGCACGCGGTCAAGACCAGGCCGGCGGCGGCGGTCGCTGCCAGGGCGGCGCGCAAGCGTGGGCGGCGAAAGGCGTCGGTGGTGACCATGCGCGTTCACTCCTGTGTATCGGACGACTCGGGGCTGCCGATGTGGCGGCCGTCACTTAACAACTTAAGGAGCGTCAGCGATACCTGTCCAAGCCTGATATCGCATGGGTCGATACCTTTTGCGCATTAGAACCAGGGGTCGCGCATCTCGAGCGTGGAGCGGTCCAGGCTTGCCAGCAGGTCGAGTTGCGGTGCGGTTTTGGGCAATTCGTAGCGGAAGAAGTACCGCGCCGCCTGGCGCTTGCCGTCGTAGAAGTCACCGGTGCGGCCGTTGACGGCGAGCAGCTGTTCCAGCCACATCCAGGCGACGACGATGTGTCCGAAGGCTTCGAGGAAGATCACGCTGTTGGCGAGTGCGGCCTCGGCGTCGCCCGACGCGAACATCGCGGTGGTCACGGCGACGAGGCGTCGCCACGTCGAGTCAAGCTGCGCGGCGAGCTCGGCCGCCTCCCCACCCGCGGCAGCTGCGGTCGCGATCGTCGCGGCCACGGCATCGCCAAGCGCGGCCAGGCTGGCACCGCCGCGCTGGGTTACCTTGCGGCCCAACAGATCCAGGCTCTGGATTCCGTGGGTGCCCTCGTGG
>JAJKIB010000177.1 GCA_021154745.1 Mycobacterium sp. | reverse complement strand
CGGTTTCGCTCGTCGAAAGGCCACGAGCGTGTCTGGTGCATCCGAGCGCGCAGTGCGCGGCTGCGGCGCAGGAAAGCTTGGAGATCTTCGAGGCGATCGGCGACCGCCGCGCTGCCGCGTTCTCCCGGCTACTGCTGAGCGTTGAGGGCGTCGCGGGCGGCTCGCGGGTGAACGCGTCGGCGCTGCTCGAGGACGCTGACCGGGAGTTCACCGCATTGCAGGATGACTGGGGCTTGGCGGTGGTCGGCTTCGTTCGAATGGAGACGCTGGCCAAGCGAGGCGATGAGGCTGGCTTCCGGGCCGTCGCCGGTGAGGCGGCCGCACGATTCCGTTCCCTGGGCGACGGATGGGGATTGTCCGCGGTGCTGTACCACCTGGGGTGGGCATTGAGCCGGTTCGGGCACGATGCCGAGGCCGTGCCGGTACTACGGGAGTCGATCGAGGTGGCCGGCCGGGCCGGCGTCTACAACACAGTGCAGTGGGCCACCGCCGATCTTGGTCTGGCGCTGCTGTCGTTGGGCCGCGTTGAGGAGGCATCGGCATGCTTTGAACGGGTCGGCAGTGTGTCTGATCAGGTTGGGGACGACGCTGGAAGGACTCTGGCCACCTACGGCGAAGCGGTCATGGCGCGACGTCGAGGCGATCACGTCACGGCACGGCCACTGTTCGAAAGCGCGTACCGCGCCTTCGAGCGGCTCGGCGTCCGACTCGCCACTGGGCTTGCTCTGGCCGGCGTGGCCAACTGCGACGAACGGCGCGGCGACCATTCCTCGGCGCGGAACGGCTACCGCGCGCTGGTCGCACTCGGCGAATCCGCCGGCGAGATCGGTCTGATCGCAACTGGTCTGGAGGGGCTGGCCCGAGCCGCCTTGGCCGCCGGCGATCCGCAGCACGCGGCCGAGCTGCTCGGCCGGGCAAGCCGGTTACGCGAAGCCTACGACCGGCCGCCCACACCCGACGAACAGGCCGACGCCGAGCGCACAGCGCCTGCCACCCGATCCCTGCTCGACGACCCGGCCTATGCGGCCGCCAGGCAACGCGGCGCAGCCTACGGCCTCGACGGAACCGGCTAAGGCGTGGACGCCCTACCGTCCGCGGGGAAGCCCATGTCATTCAGCATGGCGTGGACCTCTTGCGCCGACATCCTTCCCTCAACGACAAGCGACCCGGTCGACGCGTCGGCCTGAATGCCCTCGACCCCAGGTAGGTCGCGCAGCCGCGCGGTGATGGCACGCACATCTCGCCGGCACGTCATCCGCGGGACACGGAAGGTGATCACGGCGCTCCTTCCGCAGGTGGCATGAACCCGGAGTCAGCCTGAACCGGCGTTCTGTCGACTCCCTGTCCACGGTCCGCACATCACGTGCGGAACAGACAGCGGGACGACAGAACTTCGACAGCACCCGCGATCACGGTGGAGCCGTTCCAAACGCGGCGCGGGCCCGTACCGCTTGGTGGGCTCACCGAAACGGAAGGTGATTGACATGCTGACGGCAATCGGGTGCTGGGTTCATCGAAACCGTCGGCTGGTGTTGGCCGGGTGGGCGGTGCTGTTCGCGGTAGGCATCGTGGTGGGCGGCGCCGTGTTCAACGACCTGAAGGACTCCAACGGAGCAAGTTCCTCGGAGTCGGTGCGGGGCGCGCAGCTGTTGGACAAGGCGGCCGGCAGCGGGCCGAGCATGGTGGCCGTCGTCTCGGGTGAGCCGGTCGATGACCCGCGGACCCGGTCAGCGGTGCGGCGGGCAAGCCGAACGCTGCTAACGCTGCCAAGGGTTACTGGTGTCTCGAACGCCTACAACAGCTCGGATGCCCAGCTGCGCGGGGCCGATGGCCGTGCCAGCCTGATCGTGGTGACGCTAGCCAAGACAGATGATCCGATGACTGCGCACAACGATGTCGACCATGTCCGTGCCCTGTTGCACGGTGCGGTTCCCGGCGCGAACGTGAAGGTCGGCGGCCAGCTGGCGGTGTCGCGTGATGAGATGGCGGCAACACAGAACGACCTCGTCAAGGGCGAGCTGGTCGCGTTGCCGATTCTGCTGCTCGCACTGTTCTTCGTGTTCCGCGGCTGGCGCTCCGCGTTGATGCCGATCATGAGTGCGCTCGTCACCGTGGCCGGTGCACTGCTGATTCTGCGGGCCGCCACCAGGGTCGTCGACGTCGGGGGGTACGCGATCGACGTGGTCGCGCTGTTCGGGATCGCCCTCGCCGTCGACTACAGCTTGCTGATAGTCAACCGGTTCCGGGAAGAACGCGCCGCAGACGGAGATAGTGATCTGGCCACGGCCGTCAGCCGAACGGTGGCAACCGCCGGACGCACGATCAGTTTCTCGGCGATGATCGTGATTGCCTCGCTGGCCGGCCTGTTCGTGTTCAACGATCCGACCTTCGCCTCGCTGGCGATCGGTGGCATAGCCACAGTGCTGGTCGCTCTGGCGGCCGGTCTGACTCTGGTGCCCGCGCTGCTCGGCTCGTGGGGGAGCAAGATCAAACCCGCCACGGGCGAGATTAGCGACGACGGGTTCTTCGGCAGGCTGGCGCGGCGGGTGCAACGCCATCCGGTCGTTGTCGCTGTAGCGGCAGCCGGCATCCTCATCGGCGCCGCATTGCCGTTCCTCGGCGCGATCTACGCCAACGGGGACCCGCGCACCCTGCCCACCTCCTTCGAAAGCCGCGCCGTCAACGACCTGCTCGCGGCTGACTTCCCCGGCACCCAGGCCGACCCCATCAAGGTTGTCGCGTTGGTGCCCGCCGGAGACCCCCGGATCGCCGCCTACGCCGGGCGAATCCGGCAACTCCCCGGCGTCGCCAGCGTCACCGTCGAGTCTGGTCTGTCCGGTGCCGTGTCCGCGATCGACGTCACTCCCACTGGTTCGTCGCAGGACGCCACCGCTCGGGAGCTGGTGCACCAGCTGCGTGCCAACCCGCCCGGCTACCCGGCTTATGTCACCGGATCGGCCGCATTCCTCGTCGACTTCGAACAGCAAATCGCCCAACGGTTGCCCTATGCGCTGCTGGCGATCGGACTGCTGACCTTCTTGCTGCTGTTCCTGATGACCGGCTCGGTGCTGGTACCGCTCAAGGCGCTGCTGATGAACACGCTGTCCCTCGGCGCTACCTTCGGGGCGCTGGTGTGGATCTTCCAGGACGGGCACCTGTCCGGGGTGCTGGATTTCACCGCATTCGGCGCCATCGAAGTGTGGGTTCCCGTTGTCGTGTTCGTGTTCGCGTTCGGGTTATCGATGGACTACGAAGTGTTCCTGCTGTCCCGGATCAAGGAATGCTACGACGAAGGCTGCGACTCCGACACCGCGGTCGCGCACGGGCTGCAGCGATCCGGCCGGATCATCACCTCGGCCGCCGCTCTGGTCACGATCGTGTTTCTCGGCTTCGCCGCCGGCGACAGCCTCGGGATCAAGGAAATGGGTCTCGCGCTCGCCATCGCCGTCGTCGTAGATGCCACGATCGTGCGCTGCCTGCTCGTGCCGGCCACCATGACGCTGCTGGGCGATGCGAACTGGTGGGCGCCGACACCACTGCGCCGGCTGTATGACCGGTTCGGACTGCGTGAAGCACAAACCGCGATGCCATTGCAGGTCCCGCACCAGCCGGAACCCGCGCCGATTCCCTAGCCAGCAGGCAACGCCCCGCTACGGAACCACGCGAGGCATCCCAGGAGGAAAGGAACTCAGATGAACGAGCAGGAACTGTTCAGAACCGATACGGCAGGACTGGCCGAAGTGTCGAGCCCGGGCGTGATCCGGCTCGATGACGGCGCTGTCTTCGACTTGCGCATCTTCCCAGTCCGCAAGCAGATCGACGGCGCCGAGCTGCGCATGCTCGCCTACAACGGCTCCGTCCCAGGCCCGACCCTGCACGTCGATCAAGGCACGCAACTCACCGTCCGGGTACGCAATGACGGCGACATCGAGACGACTGTGCATTGGCACGGGCTACGCCTCGACAACCGATACGACGGAGTCCCACACGAGACGCAATCGCCGATCCCCATCGGCGGGACGCACGCATACCAGCTGCAGTTCCCCGACCCCGGGCTGTATTGGTACCACCCGCACCTGCGCGAGGACTTCGCCCAAGAGATGGGCTTGTCCGCACCAATCGTCGTCGAGCCCACCGACTCCGCGTACTGGCCGCCCGTCGACCGGCAGCTCACGCTCACGCTGGACGATGTTCTCGTCGAGGACGGACACCTCGCGCCGTTCCGCCGCACCGGCCCGACGTTTACGGCAATGGGCCGCTTCGGCAACGTCATGCTTATCAACGGCGCGACCCAATTCGCCGGCCAGGCGACCGCCGGCGAAGTTGTGCGCCTGTACTTCGTAAACACCGCGAACACCCGCCTGTTCAACGTCGGGGTGCGCGGCGCTCGGATGAAACTCGTCGGCGGCGACAGCGGCCGCTACGAGCGCGAGACGTTCATCGAAGACGTCCTGCTCGCGCCCTCGGAGCGAGCCGTCGTCGATGTCCTGTTCGACTCGCCCGGCCAGGCCAGCCTCGAACACCGCACGCCCGACGCCGTCTATCCCCTCGGTGCGTTCACCGTCGCGGGCACCGCGACCGGCGGCGCTGCCGACACCTTCCACATGCTGCGCGTCGACCCAGAACTCACCGCACAGCGACACGCAATCCGGCACGACCTAGAGCGGCCGCCGGACAAGACACTCGCCTTCATGGCGCGAATGCCCCTGCTCTACGGCAACGCGGACACCACCGCCACGTGTTACGCCTGCCCGATGCACCCAGAGGTCACCGCTCCCGAACCAAGCACCTGCCCACTGTGCGGTATGAAGCTTGTGCCCTCCGACGCGCCACCGCCCACGTCTGACCTGCGCCCTGGTGCGGAACCCGCCGGCCACCAGCACGCCGACGGGCTGGAATGGGAGGATCTGATGCCGCAGATCAACCGCGCGTCCGATCCGAGCAACATGATCTGGCAACTGATCGACCGGGACACCGGAGCGGAAAACGCTGCGATCTCGTGGGCGTTCACCGTCGGCGACCGAGTAAAAATCCGGCTGGTCAACGAGATGGACTCTGATCACCCGATGCACCACCCGTTCCACATCCACGGCGCAGGCCGCTTCCTGATTCTGTCCCGCGACGGGGCACCAGAGGCGAATCTGGTGTGGAAGGACACCGTGCTGCTCCGGGCCGGCGAAACGGTCGACATCCTGCTCGACGTCACCAACCCGGGAGTGTGGATGGCGCACTGCCATATCGCCGAACACACCGAGAGCGGCATGATGTTCAGCTTCAACGTGAGCCGCGCCCCGGAACCAGTCCAATGAGCGCGCCTAGCGGCCCGCCGCTGGACGTGCTCGTCATCGGCGGCGGCCAAGCCGGCCTGGCAGTCGGCCACAAACTGGCGCAGCGCGGACTGCGATTCGAGATCGTCGACGCCGGCGCCCACATCGGCCAAGCATGGCGCGCGCGTTGGGACTCGCTTCGACTTTTCACTCCGGCCCAGTACGACAACCTGCCGGGGCTGCGGTTCCCCGCGCCGCTCGACAGCTACCCCAGCAAGGACGACGTCGCAGCCTACCTTCAGGCCTACGCCGCCGCATTCGCCTTGCCGGTCCGGTTGAACACGACCGTGACCTCGCTGCGGAAAACCGACAACGGATACCTCGCGAAAGCGGGCACGGAAGAGCTGTGCGCCAGGCAGGTCGTGGTGGCCACCGGACCTTTCCAAGTGCCGTTCCGCCCCGCCGTCGCGCACCTCCTGGATCCCGAGGTCAAGCAAATGCACAGCGCGGACTACCGACGTCCCGATGACGTCCCATCAGCAAGAGTGCTCGTCGTGGGCGCCGCGAACTCCGGATGCCAAATCGCCGCAGAACTCTCCGCAACGCATTGCGTGGAACTGTCCACCGGGCAGCGGATCGCGACCATCCCGCAGCGACCCCTGGGCCGCGACGTGTGGTGGTGGGCCAGCCGGGCACGGCTGGACAAGGTCACCGCGGACTCGAGGCTCGGTGCCAGGTTGTCCGGCCGCGACCAACGCATCGGGACCAGCCCACGACGGCTCGCTCGCCGGCACGGCGTCCGGATCCGTCCCCGAGTCACCGCAGCCGCCGGCCGGACGGTGACCTTCGCCGACGGTG
>JAJKIB010000176.1 GCA_021154745.1 Mycobacterium sp. | reverse complement strand
TGGGCTGGAGCCGCATGCCGACGCTGACACCTATTGGCGACGCCGCAGCGAGTTCACTCCAGACGAACTCGCCAGCACGATGCTGCGCGCCGCGGGCATCTCCCGATGGATCGTCGACACCGGCTTCAAGGGCGATCTCATCTCCACCCCCCAGCGTCTGACCGAGCTGAGCGGTGTCCCGTCGTCATCGATCCTTCGGTTGGAACGACTCGCCGAGGACCTGCTGGAGACAGGGACCGATCCCGAAGCGTTTCCCGGCGCTATCCGGTCAGCCCTGCAGAACGCGGCGGACGACCCTGCAACAGTCGGCACCAAAACGATTGCGGCGTATCGCAGCTCATTCGATATCGACTGGTCGCGCCCGACCGACGGGCAGGTGATCGAGCATGCCTGCGAGCTCGCGGCGCGGCCCAGGCCGCTTCGTCTCGACAGTCCGGTGCTGATTGCGTTCGGCGTACACGAAGCCGCCGAGCACGGGCTGCCCGTACAGGTGCATGTCGGATTCGGTGACCGGGACCTGGATCTGCACCGCACCGACCCGATGCTGCTGCTGCCGCTGCTGCGCACCATGACACCGGCGCCGGTGCTGCTGCTGCACTGCTACCCGTTCCAGCGTCAGGCCGGCTATCTGGCACAGGCCTTCGATCATGTGAATTTCGATGTCGGACTTGCCATCAACTACCTGGGGGTGCGCTCGACAGCCTTGGTCGCCGAGGCGCTCGATACGGCACCGTTCGCCAAGCAACTGTTCTCCTCGGACGCGTTCGGGCCGCCCGAGCTGCATCTGCTCGGCTCCGTGTTGTGGCGCCGGGCCATGGGGTTGGTGCTAGGGGACTGGGTGCGCACCGGCGACTGTACCGAGCAGGACGCGATCAGAATCGTCGACATGATCGGTGTCCACAACGCCTCCCGGGTGTACGAACTTTGACTCAGCAGTGCGGATTCGGGCCCTTCACCGCGGCCATCCGCAGCACCGACGCGTCCACCCGCGGCATCGTCAACTCCCCGGCCGCCAGCGCCTTCTCCAGCCGGTCCAGCACCGCCGGGACCTCGTCGGTGGTCACCCAGAGCGCCGTGTCCGCGCCGGCCTGCAGCCCGCGCAGGGCCGCCTCGGCCACGCCGAACCGGTCGTTGATCGCCTGCATGCTGGACAGGTCGTCGGTGAACACCGGGCCGTTGAAGGCCGGGCCGCCGTAGTCACCCGAGCGCAGCAGCGCGTACGCCGCCGGGCTCAGGCTCGCCGGGTCGCTACCCGTCAGCCCGGGCACCTGGATATGCCCGACCATCACCCCGACCGGGGCGTCGGCGGTGAGTGTGCGATACGGGATCAGGTCGTTGGTCTGCAGATCAGCGATGGGCGGGGTCACCACGGCTCCGGTGTGCGTGTCGCCCGAGCCGTGGCCGTGGCCGGGGAAGTGCTTGAGCACCGGCAGCAGGCCGGCGTCGCGCAGTCCGCGGGCGTAGGCGCCTGCGTAGTCGGTGACTGCCGTCGGATCGGCGCCGAAGGAGCGGTCGCCGATCACGGTGTCGTCGGGTGCGTTCGTGACGTCGACGACCGGCGCGAAGTCGATGGTGATGCCGAGCTTCCGCATCGCCTGCCCGCGCTGCAGCGCGATGTTGTACACCTCGTCGGGCGTGTGGCTGGACGCGAGCACCCGCGGGGAGGGCTGGCTGCCGATGAGCCCGGCCAGCCGCGACACTCGGCCGCCCTCCTCGTCGACGCTCACCGCGAGTGGCAGCGGCCCCGCCGAGGCGGCGATGTCGGACAGTGACCCGTCGGAGAGCATCGACATGTCGGTCCAGCTGCCGATGAAGATGCCGCCGACGTGGTGGCTGTCGACAACCGCCCGTGCGTCGGCGGCGCCGGTGACCCCGACCATCAGCAGCTGCGCCAGCTTGTCCCGGGTCGTCATGCTGGCGAGAAGCGCGGGCCCATCACCGCACGCCGGCACCGCAGGTTCGGCAGCGGGAGCAGGAGCGACGGTGGCGGCCATCGTGGGCGACGGCGAGGGGCCGGCCGGCTGTTTAGCGGCGGACGAGCAGCTCAGCAGGAGCCCAGGTACAGCGGCCAACACGACGAGGATTCGCGGGAAACCCATCCGGCCATGCTGTCATGCGCGGCTTGAGGCCGTTTCGCGGGTATTCCGCCCATATGTCGTGCAACGCGTTCGTGCTCGGTGGGGGCGGTCTGCTCGGCGCCGCTGAAGCCGGGATGGCGCGCGCGCTGCTCGAGTCGGGGGTGCGACCAGACCTGGTATGCGGCACCTCGGTCGGCGCGATCAACGGCGCCGCCCTCGCGGCGGATCCCACTCCGAGCGGCGTGAAGCGCCTGTTGGGCATGTGGGACGCGCTGGCGAACGAGGGGATGCTTGACGGCTCGGTGATTCGCCGGGTGGCGGAAGTCGTCCGCCGCAGGACGTCCTTGCACGGCAATGGTGCGCTTCGACGACTGCTGTGCGAACAATTGCCCGCACACACCTTCGAGGAACTGGCGGTGCCGTTCGAATGCGTGGCGGCCAGCATCGAGCAGGCACGTGAGCACTGGTTCAGCACGGGCGACCTGATCGAGCCGGTACT
The DNA here is from genome assembly GCA_021154745.1 of Mycobacterium sp. Lineage (GTDB taxonomy): Bacteria > Actinomycetota > Actinomycetes > Mycobacteriales > Mycobacteriaceae > Mycobacterium. The sequence goes on along the minus strand of JAJKIB010000176.1, from coordinate 3,154 downwards.
GGCGTCGTGTGCGCTGCCGGGGGTGTTCCCGCCCGTACGAATCGGCGACGAGCACTACTTCGACGGTGGCCTGGTGAACAGCATCCCGCTGGATCGGGCCGTGCAACACGGCGCCGACATCATCTGGGTCTTGCATGTCGGGCGTCTGGAAGAGGAGCTCGCTGCGCCGAGGTTTCTATGGGAGGTCGGCTTCGTGGCGTTCGAGATTTCCCGCCGGCATCGCTTCCACGGCGATCTCGAGCGGGTGGGCTCTGACGTCACCGTGCACGTGCTTCCGACCGGCTTGCCGCAGCGGCCCGCCGCGAAATGGTCGAATCTGCGGTATCGCGACACCCGCCGCATCGCCCGCCGCGCCGATCTCGCTTACGAAGCGACCCGCGACTATCTCGAGGCGCTGCGATGACTCTGTTACGGCGTGCGGTCACGGTGCCGTTGGCGACCGTGGTGATGCTCGGCATCTTGGCGGTGTGGCCTGTGTTGCTGGTCATCGGGGGTGTGGCGGGGCTGATGGCTCGGTCGAGCCTGCCGATACGGACCCTTGGTGTGGTCATGGCGTACGCGCTGTTGGAACTTCGGGCTCTGTGGACGCTGCTCCGCGGCGGTCAGGACTGCGATGAGTTCATGCGTGACCTCCTGGAAAGGGCCTATACGGCGGTGCGCAGAACCCTGCATGTCGAGGTGCGGCTGGACACCGGTTCGCCCAGCCCGGAAGAGCTTCCGCGGGACGAGCCGGTGATCGTGCTATCCCGGCATTGCGGTCCAGGGGACACCGTGTTGGTTGCGTGGTTGCTCGCAATCCACTATCGGCTGCAACTGCGGATAGTGCTGAAGGCCGTCTTGCGGTGCGAGCCCGTTTTCGACCTCGCCGGCGACCTCGGTTGCCTGTGCTTCCTGCGGCATCGAAGTAGCCGCGCGCGCAAGCAAATTCACGATCTGGCGGCCTCGTTGGGGGGCGGGCAGGCACTCCTGCTGTTCCCGGAGGGCGGCAACTTCAGTTGGGCGCGGTGGCGCGCCGCGGTCAATAAGCTGCGCTCGTCCGGCCGGATTCGCGAAGCGCGCCGCGCGTGGCGACAGTCGCACACACTGCCCCCACGCACCGGCGGCACCGCTGCGGCGCTGTCCGGAGCGCCACGCGCCAGTGTGGTCGTGCTCAGCCATACGGGCTTCACGCCGGACGGCCGGGCGCGGGCGTGGTGGCGCCTGCCCATGAACCGGCGACTGCTCGTCCGCACAGTTGTCGTCCCGGCCGCCGAGCTTCCTCCGCACGATCAGCTGAGCCCGTGGCTGGAACGAACCTGGAGCGAAGTCGATGCATGGGTGGCCGGCCACGCGTCGAACTGACGCCAGAACACGCGTTCATCTGCGGACATGGGCCGCATGCTAGTTTTGCCGCATGGATCGGTTCATCGTTCCCGCCGCGGCCAGCATCGTTGTGGGCCTGCTGCTGGGAGCGGCCGCCATTTTCGGTGTGACGCTGATGGTGCAGCAGGACAACAAACCCCCGCTGCAGCCGGGCGACCCGGCATCATCGGTGCTCAACAGGGTCGAGTACGGCGACCGAACCTAACGTGACCGCGCCGCTCTCGCGGCGCTGGCTGTGGGTAGCCGCGGCGGCGGCGCTGATCCTGACCTTTGCCCAGTCGCCCGGAAAAATCTCGCCCGACACCAAGCTCGATCTCACCGCGAACCCGCTGCGGTTTCTCGCCCGCGCGTTCAACCTGTGGAACAGCGAGCTTCCGTTCGGCCAGGCGCAGAACCAGGCATACGGCTACCTGTTTCCACACGGCGCGTTCTTCCTGGCCGGCGACGCGGTCGGGCTGCCGGGCTGGGTGACGCAGCGGCTGTGGTGGGCGCTGCTGCTCACCGTCGGTTTCTGGGGCCTCTTGCGGGTCGCCGAGGCGTTGAACGATGGGCGGGGCATCGGCAGCCCGACGTCGCGCGTCATCGCCGCTGCCGCGTTCGCGCTGTCCCCGCGCGTGCTGACCACCCTCGGCGCGATCTCGTCGGAGACGTTGCCGATGATGCTGGCACCGTGGGTGTTGCTGCCGGTGATACTGGCGCTACGCGGGCAGGGCTCGGTGCGGATGATGGCCGCCCGGTCCGCGGGGGCGATCGCGTTGATGGGTGCGGTCAACGCGGTGGCGACGTTGACGGGCTGTCTGGCCGCGGCGATCTGGTTGGCCTGTCACCGGCCGAACCGCTTGTGGTGGCGCTTCACCGCGTGGTGGGCGGTGTGCATCGTGCTGGCCGTGCTGTGGTGGGTGGTCGCGCTCGTCATGCTGGGCCGGATCAGCCCGCCGTTCCTCGACTTCATCGAGTCCTCCGGCGTCACCACCCAATGGATGTCGCTGACCGAGATGCTGCGCGGCACCGACGCCTGGACACCGTTCGTCGCGCCGAACGCCACCGCGGGCGCCTCCTTGGTGACGGGGTCGGTCGCGGTGTTGGCGACGACGTTGGTCGCCGCGGCGGGCGTGGCCGGCCTGGCGATGCGCACGATGCCCGCGCGCGGCAGGCTCATTCTGATCCTGCTGATCGGCGTCGCCCTGCTCGCCGTCGGCTACTCGGGTGGGCTGGGATCGCCTGTCGCCCAAAAGGTTCAGGCGTTCCTCGACGCCGGCGGCACGCCGCTGCGCAACATGCACAAACTGGAGCCGCTGCTGCGGCTGCCGCTGGCGCTCGGGCTGGCGCATCTGCTGGGCCGAATCCCGTTGCCCGGCAGCGCGCCACGGCACGAGTGGATACCGGCGTTCGCCCACCCCGAACGCGACAAGCGCGTCGCGGTCGGGATTGTGGTGCTGGTGGCGTTGGCCGCCGCCACGTCGCTGGCCTGGATCGGCCGGCTCACCCCGCCGGGCGCCTTCGACGCGATCCCGCAGTATTGGCACGACACCGCCGACTGGCTCGACGAACACAACAGCGACGGCGGCCGCGTGCTGCTGGCGCCGGGTGCGCCGTTCGCCACCCAGGTGTGGGGCACCAGCCACGACGAACCGCTGCAGGTGCTGGGAAGCAGCCCGTGGGGGGTTCGCGACTCGATTCCGCTGACCCCACCGGAAACCATCCGCGCTATCGACTCGGTGCAGCGGCTGTTCGCCGCGGGCAGGCCATCCGCGGGCTTGGCGGATACGCTTGCCCGGCAAGGCATTTTGTA
>JAJKIB010000175.1 GCA_021154745.1 Mycobacterium sp. | reverse complement strand
GATCAGCGGACCCAACCTCTTGTTCCTGTTCCCCACAGATCCCGGGGGCCCGTCGACCGCTCTCTACGACGGCCGACTGGTCCTCAACCAGGGCGCTGACGACGTGACGACGATCATCTCCTCCACCGGCAGGACTGTTGACCTCTGCGCTGCCATCGGCGGCTAGCCCGGCGGGGCACAACATGCCAGCGGCGGGCATGGGGGAGGCAAGTTCGGATGCTCGATCGGAGTCGACCTGAAACCCTGGCCTCGCCGCAGGCGACTAGGGTGCGGCAGCCCCGGAACGCGTAGACCTATCGTGGCAACGGGCCGCCACCATCACGTCAGGTACTCGAACTTGCCGACCGCCACGGCGTGCGTTCAACCCGCGGTTCCCATCCGCCGCGCGCGGTTCATGAACGATCTCTGACGTCGAAACGGACATCACGCCGTGTGTCCAGTCTGGTCGGCGAGCCTCGGCTTGCTGTCGTCAGCGTTGAGGGCCACGACAGCCGTCATAGCTGAGCTAGTTTGGTTTGCCCGACGGCGGCATGTCAGTGAACGGGTGTGATGCCGAACCAGGGGAGGCATGGCTCGAACCCGGTGACCCGTACGTGCCTACCTCGAGCCGATGCGTGCCAGTCCTCCGCCGTGAGCCGCAGGTGCTGGAGCTCAACGGGCCCTTCGCCCGAGGCGTTGAGGCTGACACCGTTATCGCGATATCCCAGGTGCCGCGAGACGCCCAGCGATGCACCGTTGTCATGCCGTGCGGAGCTCACCGCTGCCCGGGCATCGAGATGGTCGAACGCCAGACCAAGCACGGCCATCCGCATGGCCACCGCGACGCCTCGGCCCCGCGCTGTGCCCACCAGCCACGAGCCCGAGTCAACAGTACGCAGGGCGAGGAAGTTCTCGGCCTCAAGCGACTGGACTCCTACGACCGCGCCGTCCAGCTCGACGAGAAAGTTCAAGCACCATGAGGACGGCGACCAGGTTCCCCACGAACGCCAATAGCCCTGGTAGACCAGCCGACGTCGATGCTGATCAACGCCCAGCCCGGGCAGCACTTCGGCCCTGGGGTCATGTTCGTAGTCATCCGGCTGGATCGCCGCGAGGTGCGGGAGATCCTCCTCGCGCGCCGGCCGAAGAGCGACCCCGCCGCAAGTCAGACGAAGGCCGAATAGAGGCCAATCTGGTGGCACCTCATGCGTGGCATCAGTCATGAACCGTACTTTGGCATGGCCCCGAGGGCTCACCGCCCGCACGCCCCTGCCACCGGCAGGCCGCGCGGATCGTGGCGACATCCAGGACGCAGCCGATTCATCGCTGGCGTGTGGGTGACCCACCGCCGTTACAGGTGGGCGCTACTTCTACGTAGCGCATACCGGAGCCGCCACCGACTGCTTGGTGACCAGGAACTTGTCCGTCGCCATTTGCGCGCACTGCGAGGTGTAGTAGGAGGTGTGTCCGTCGCCGTTGCGGGTCAACACGCTGCTGCCGCGTATCTGCGTTGCCAGCTCGAAGGCCCATTGGTAGGAGACGGACGGGTCGTGATTGGCGTGGACGATCAGCGTGGGAACGCCCCGGACGTCCAAGCGGCGTACCGGATTGGCGACCTTGAACGGCCAACCAACGCAGAACATGGCCTGCCAAAACTCAGAGGCACCCTGTAGGTGGGTCGCGAGCTGGCGGCCCATCTCGATCCGCTGTTGCATGTCGGCAAAAGTGTGGATGTCGGAAGCGTAGTCTCCGCAATGATTCGCCAGGCGGGCGAAAAGGCTGTCGGTCGGGCTGTTGGGAGGCGGGAACGCGAAGAACGAGGCGTCCCCGTCAACGGCGAGTTTGAGGATCTGCGAGAACACGGCCCAGGTCAACTCGCCCGCCAGCACGTTCGGGGTTTTCGCGACGAGGTAACCCGGGGTGTTCATCCGGATGTCGTCCCCGCTCACAGGACGCAGGGCACCCTCGACGGGAATAGGCTGCTTCTGGGCACGCCGGACGAGTGCGTCGTAGACCCCGGCCACGTCTCGGCCCCGCAACGCGCAGTCGGGAGCGGTGTCACACCAGGTGGCGAAGCGGTTGAACGCCTCCTCGACGGTGATGGCTGCGTCCGCGGTGGCCGACACATCGGAGATGCTGTGGTCGAGGACGGCATCCAGCACCATCGCTCGGGTGCGCCTCGGGTACAACTGCGCATACTGGGCGCCGACTTGAGTGCCGTAGGACAGCCCCAACCAGCTCACCTTCGACACGCCCAGGGCGATACGCAGCGCCTCGTGGTCGCGAGCGACGCTGACAGTGTCCGCGTGCCGGAACAGTGGGCCGGTCTTCCGGAGGCAGCTCCTCGCGACGGCGCGATTGTGAACCACCATGGCGTGGAACTCCTGCTGCGTACTCGGGAAGAAAGTGTATTCGGGCGTCAACGCCGGAATGCCGCAGGTGATAGGAGTGCTTCCGCCCACGCCTCTCGGGTCGACGCCAACAATGTCGAAGCGAGCCCGCAGGGTTTCGGAGAAGAAGGTGTCGGCCGCGATGACGTACTTGACCGCACCGTCTCCCGGCCCGCCCGGGTTGAAGAACAGGGTGCCGATGCGGTGAGCGGGGTCGTCGGCGGGGCGGCGAGCGACGGCCACGTTGATCTTCCGACCCTTCGGATGCGACCAGTTAGCGGGCACCCTCAGCGAGCCGCATTGGGCCACCGCCGAGCCCGGACACTGAGCGAAGTCGATGCTGTACCGCGGTGCGCCGAGGGACTGCTCGGCCGACACCGTGGCCGTCGAGGAAACTAGTCCGGTGCCGAGGGCGCCGATAATCAGCCATCTAAGAGCGCGTCGAATGTTCATCGGGAACTCCCCACGAAGCGACCCAACCTCAGCCGCGATCCAAAGCTGACCTCACTCTGCGCGAGTGGACGGAGCCAGCCCATCGCCAAGGTGCCGCCTTTGAACTCTCCTCGCCATGCCAGAGGCTGTCAACAGAAGGGCAATCGATGCGTAGCGGCCCCTAACACGGAATGGAGCAGGTGGAATAGCGACCGCGGGAAGCCAACAGCATCGGGTCACGGTGAATACCTACAGGCTGCGTCATTCGCACATTCATCGCTTTCAGGCCCCGCCTGTCGTTCTGGCCAATCAGGCATAGCTGGCGAGGGCCACCACGAGACTTACCCTTCCCGCACTGGGGTGTCCTGCTCAGGGCGGCGAGCACCTAAGCAGATGTGACTCAGCGAAGTCGAAAGTCAGCACGATGTCTGCGAAGGAGACCATGCGCAAAGGGCTATTCGAAGCTCGAATGCCCCGTATGCGTATTCGCTTGAGGTGGTCAATCGGCCGAGGCAGCACTTGTCGGATTCGACGGTTGATCGGGTCGAAGCACGCGTTGCTCTTGCCGGGGTGCTCATGGTGGCCCGTCCGCACCTCAGACCCCGGACAAGAACTCGTTGACTGTCCCCGGCACGAGAGAACGTGCCGGCAGCCTTACAAACGGTTTAGGCCAGGCGTTCGAGCAGGGCCATTGCTGCTGCCTGGCGTGCCACGTCAGCGACGAGCTCACACCTCCTGCAAGATCTGATCGGGAACCTGCGCTGTCGTCCGGACCGACCGCGCTCGTTGAGTCCAGACATGGACCGAGTTGAGATCAATGGCAGCCACCTGGAGGACTTGGCGCAGGTTGTCGAAATGCCCCACGCCGTTGCCGAGAGCAGCCAGACTTGGCCAGCCACTACGAGCGCCTTGCGTTTTCCTACATCGGCTCGGGCCGGACTCACTTTCTTAGGTCATAGTGGTCTGCCGGCGACGCAGACCCGTGGGCGGCTCTTCAGCTGGCTCTCCTGCCAGCACCGCTGCCCACCGCCCTCCATAGGTGCGAACGCGGCGGAGGAAAGACGCGCGACTCGGGCCGGTTGCTAGCCTAAGAGGACTGACAGCGGCTCCCCGGACGCTTTATTCGAGCGGGCTCGTCTCGAGGGGCCCGCCCGGAAGGATCCGGTTCATTTGCCGTGTGGAACCGTGGGGCTTGTGCACTTTCCTTTCCGCGATGATTGTGTCAAATCTGCACGAACGCGATCATTCTCTCCAAGAGTGACCCAATCAGTTGAACGCGACGATGACGTTGGTGGCGTCCTTTGTCCGATCACTGGCCACGGTTGCATTCGTGGACGGCCGTCGCGGATCGGCATACCATCGAGATGGCGGCTTGATCTACCGGTGCTCGGCTCGACGAGACCCGGCGACCCTGGACCTCGGTCGGACCGCAAGGCCGTCGACCGAGCAGCGCCGGGAGCACGTGATGGGCGCATCAATGATGGCGGGGCCGCACGGGACGGCCACTGCGTGTGCACCGAGGCCGTTGGTGGTGTGGTCGATAGCGCTCGTCGGCTGCGCGGCGAGCGTGGTCTCGGTGAGCCTCGCCGCTACGTTCCATCCGAACAGTGGCGCCATCGCGGGTGAGGCGGGCAAGCCCTTGGTGCTCGCACTTCTCTTCGGGTGGCTGACCTCCGCGTACGTCGGCTGCGGTCTGATCGCGTGGTGGCACCGACCGGCCAGCCGCTTCGGACCACTGATGATCGTGTTGGGATTCACGATCTTCGTCACGGGTCTCGCCCGGGCCGCCAACGACCTCGTGTTCACGATCGGCTATGCAGTGCATCTGCTCCCCCCGGTGCTCTTCGCGCAGCTCTTCCTCGCCTTCCCGACTGGGCGCCTGCGAACCCCGCTGCAACGAAGCATGATCACGGGTGCGTGCGCGACCGCGCTGGGACTGAGTCTGTTCCGAATGACGCTCGGTGGCCTGGGGCGACACAACCTCCTCGAAGTCGTCGACGCGCCGGGTGCCGCGATGACAGTTCTGCGCGTCCAGTTGTTGGTGATCATCGCCACTTGCATGACCGCATTCGTTCTCCTCGTTGTTCGACGCGCGGGAGCCGGCCCTCCGCTGCGTCGCTCGTTGAACGTGCTGATCATCAGCTTCGCGGGCGGGCTGCTGATGATCGGACTTCACCTCGGCTCGATCGTGGTCGGCGCTCCCGCAGTTCAGCAGATCCGGTGGGCAACGTTCGCGACGCTAGGCGTTGCCCCGATCGCCTTCCTGGTCGGGATGTTGAACGACCGGCTGGCCAGATCGGCGGTGGGTGAGCTGGTGATCGAGCTTCGCCAGGAACCGGCCCCGGCCGACCTCCGCGACGGCCTGGCCCGGGCGCTGCGGGACCCGTCACTGACGCTGGCCTACTGGTTGCCCGACTTTTCCCGGTACGTCGACTCCGACGGCCGGCCGGTCGACCTGCCAGCCCCCGACAGCTCCCGCGCGACGACACTGATTGACCATCGCGGAGCCCATGTGGCGGTGTTGCTGCATGACCCATCGTTGGTCGACGAGCCGGCACTACTTGAGGCCGTCGCTGCGGCTGCGGGCATCGCGCTGGAGAACGGCCGCCTGCATGCCGATCTGCGGGCTCGTCTCGACGAGCTCAGGGGCTCGCGGGCCCGGATCGTCGACGCGGGGCAGCGGGAGCGCAAGCGGCTCGAACGCGATCTGCATGACGGTGCGCAGCAGCGACTGGTCGCCTTGTCGCTCGAGCTGAGTCTGCTGGAGGGGACGTTGCAGGCTGATCCCGCCGCGTGCAGCACGATTGACCATGCGCGGAACGAGATCGCCACCTCTCTCGAGGAGTTGCGTGACATCGCCCGCGGGCTGCATCCCGCCGTCGTCAGCGGCCACGGACTCGAGGTCGCGCTCGAACAGCTCGCCGCTCGGGCACCGGTGCCGGTCCGGCTCCATGTCGACATGGCCAACCGGCTCCCGGAGCGCCTCGAGGTCGCCGCGTTCTATCTGGTCGCGGAAAGCCTCGCGAACGTTGGCAAACACGCCGGGGCCGCCTCGGCGGCGATCACCGTCGCGCGGATCGGCGATCAGGTCGTGGTTGAAGTGGTCGACGACGGAATAGGCGGCGCCGACGCCGAACGGGGATCGGGCCTGCGCGGTCTCGCCGACCGGGTCGAGGCACTGGAAGGGCGGCTGCGCGTCTGGAGCCCGGCGGGTGGCGGCACCCGGCTGCGAGCGGAGCTGCCATGCGCGTGGTGATCGCCGAAGACAGCGTCCTGCTCCGTGAGGGACTCGAACGGCTGCTGCAGGAGAACGGGCTCGACGTGGTCGGCACGTGCCAGACCGGTGACGAGCTGCTCGAGCTGGTGCGCCGGGAGCCGCCAGAAGTAGCGATTGTGGACATTCGCCTGCCGCCCACGCACAACGATGAAGGCATGCAGGCTGCGCTCGAGATTCGAGCCGAGCGCCCCGACGTAGGTGTGCTCGTGCTCTCGCAGTACGTCGAACTGGGACTGGCCATGAAGCTGCTCGGGGAGTCCGCCGACGGCGCCGGCTACCTGCTCAAGGACCGGATCAGCGACGTCCAGGACTTCATTGCCGCCGTACATCGCGTCGCGGCCGGCGGCTCGGCGATCGACCCCATCATCGTCTCGACCCTGCTGGCCAAGCGGCGACGCGACGACCCACTCACCGCCCTGACTCCACGCGAGGCCGAGGTACTGGAGCTGATGGCGCAGGGGCGCTCCAACCAAGGCATCGCCGACAAGCTGACGATCACACTGCGCGCGGTGGAGAAGTACGTCTCCAGTATCTTCGGCAAGCTCGGTCTGCCCACCGGCTGTGGCGACTCGCGCCGGGTGCTGGCGGTGCTGCTGTACCTGCACTCTTGACCGCGAGGCAGCGCGGGTGAGTACGCCGTACGCATCGGTGGTCAAACCACGCGCCAGCCAGCCGGTGTACTACGCCGCTGCCCGACATCCGAAGGCCATGTGGGAGGTGCCCGGCTCCCGGCACACCGGTGGTCTCGAGGCCGTCCAGTGGAGTACGCACGGCGGGTGGTGGGCTTCCTCGACCGCCCTGCTTGCCAACCCATGATCCGCAGGCACACCAGAAACCCGCCCCGTCAACGTGGTAGTTGACCGCCTTCCGGTGTGCCCGACGTGGGTGCGAGCGTGAGGAAGTCCCCCGAGAGAGGTCCACGCCATGAACGTTCCTATCGCACAGACCGTGACTCACGGACCATCGATCCCGGCAGAGCAAGGCGATCCGGACCCACGACCCACGCGGAATCACCTCGCGGCGCGGATGGCGCACTGGAGCGCGCAGCACCGCAAGACGGCGGTCCTGGGCTGGCTGGTGTTCGCGTTCGCGTCGTTCGCCTTCAGCATCGTGTCGCCGATGCAGACGATCGTGACCGAGACCGCCGGACCAGGAGAGTCCGGTCGGGCGAGCACGATCATCTATGAGGACTTCGAGCGGCCGGGCAGTGAGCAGGTGCTCATCCAGAGCGAGTCGCTGACCGCGAACGACGCGGAGTTCCGGGCGGTCGTCGACGACGTGATCGCCGCGGTTAAACCCCTCGACGAGGTGGCCAGCGTGCAGTCACCGTTCGTCGGTGGTAACACCGGCATGATCTCCCAGGACGGCGGCACCGCCTTGGTGCAGCTCGACTTCGCAGGACCGTCCGAGGACGCGGGCGACAAGAGCGACGCCGTCGTCGATGCGGTCGCAGAGGTACAAGCCGCCAACCCCCACTTCTACGTGGGCTCGTTCGGCGAGAGCACCAACAAGGCGTTACTGGCGTCGTTCTACGACGACCTCAAGACGGCGGGCCTGTTCTCGGTGCCGTTGACCCTGCTGATCCTGTTGGTCGCCTTCGGTGCCCTGGTCGCGGCCGGCATACCGCTGCTCCTCGGGTTGACTGCGGTGGCCGGCACGTTCGGCATCATCGCCGCGGTGAGTCAGATACTTCCGATGGATCCGGCGGTATCCGCGCTCGTATTGCTGATCGGGCTCGCAGTGGGTGTCGACTACACCATGTTCTACCTCCGGCGGGAACGAGAGGAGCGCGCCGCTGGTCGCAGCGAGCAGGCCGCGCTGGAAGCTGCGGCGGCCACATCGGGTCGTTCGGTGTTGGTGTCCGGGCTGACCGTGATCGTTGCGATGGCTGGCATGCTGCTGACTAGGGATCCGACGTTCGCGTCCTTCGGTGTGGCGACGATGACCGTAGTGGCGGTGGCAATGCTTGGGTCATTGACGGTGCTCCCGGCGTTGCTGTCCAAGCTGGGCGACAACGTCGAGCGCGGCCGCGTGCCGTTCGTACACCGGCTCCGCCGCGACGACGGCGAGGGACGGATCTGGGCGGCGGTCATCGACCGCGTGCTGCGTCGTCCTGTCGTGGCGGTGGCGCTTGCCGGCGGGCTGCTGGTGGCGATGGCCGCCCCAGCGCTGCAGCTCCACACCGCCCAGCCAAGCATCGACTCGTTCCCACAGAGCCTGCTCACCACGTACAACCGGTTGAAGGCGGCCTTCCCGGGCAGCGAGAACCCCGCCGAAATCGTGATCAAGTCCTCGAACGTCCAGGCACCAGCGGTCCAGGACGCGATCGCCGAGCTCACCGACGAAGCCCTGGCCACCGGAATGTTGAAGCAACCCGTCGACATCAGCGTCAACCCGGACCGCACGGTCGCGATCGTGTCGATCCCGGTGGTCGGCGCCGGAACCGACGCTGCCTCGAACCGGGCCCTCGACGCGCTGCGTAACGACATCATCCCGGCCACCGTCGGCGCGGTGTCCGGAACCGAGGTCGCCGTCACCGGCGCCACCGCGCAGGCAAGCGACTTCTACGACCAGATGAAGACTGCGGCGCCGCT
>JAJKIB010000174.1 GCA_021154745.1 Mycobacterium sp. | reverse complement strand
TCGCGTTCTTCTTCCTTGCCGTTCTTGTTACGCGGACCTTTGACGGCAGCCTGCTCACCAACATCCCACCGGAAGGTGGCTGGCTCTCGAGCAGCTTCCTGCCGAAGGGCCTTCTCGGCATCTTCCCCGCCCTGCCCTTCGCGATCTGGTTCTACCTGGCGATCGAGGAACTGCCACTCGCGGCCGAGGAGTCGCACGATCCCAAGCGGGACATTCCTCGCGCGACCATCTGGGGGCTCACGACACTCGTGCTGTTCGCCGTTCTCACGCTGTTCCTGAACACCGGCGTTGGTGGCGGAGCGGCGAGCATCGGAACATCGGCGACCCCGCTGTTCGACGGCTTCAAGGCGGTCTTCGGGGAGGGCACGGCGGCCTCCTTGCTCGCGCTCGTCGGGCTCATCGGGCTGATCGCCAGCTTCTTCACGATCATCTACGCCTACGGCCGCAACACCTATTCGCTTTCGCGCGCGGGCTACTTCCCGCAGAGCCTGTCGATCACCCACCCGACCAGGAATACGCCATACGTCGCGCTGATCGCGGGTGCGGTCGTCGGGTTCCTCCTCGTGTGGTTGATGTACTTGCTCGGGCAGAGCGAGAACCAACTCGCAGGCAAGATCGTCGGCGCGCTGCTGTACATGGCCGTGTTCGGTGCGGTGATCTCCTACTTCATGCAATGCCTGGCGTTCATCATGCTGCGCCTCAGGTTGCCGGCTATCGAACGGCCGTACCGCAGTCCGGTGGGTATCGTCGGTGCCGCGCTGGCGGGCGTCATTGCGTTTGTTGCGTTCATCTCCCTCTTCTTCAATCCGGACTACCGGCCGGGTGTGGTCGGAACGCTCGTCTACTTCCTGATCGGAATTGCCTACTTCGCGATCGCAGGTCGGCACAAGCTCGTGCTGTCGCCCGAAGAGGAGTTCGCGCTTTCGCAAGGGCAGTACGGAGTGAACCTGGAACAGGAGGGTTACGGCGCGATGTCCGCGACCGAGATCGCGACCGACGACACTCCGACTCGCTCACCGTGATCTGAGGGAAACACGTGTCTCTGGTCCTGGGAGTCGACGTCGGCTCGCAGAGCATCAAGGCCGTCCTCGTCGACGAGGGTGGCGACGTGGTTGGCACCGGCTCGGCCGCGCTGACCATGACGCATGGGCACGATGGCTGGGCGGAACAGGATCCGCAAACCTATTGCACCGCACTGCGAACCGCTGTCCGCGCGGCGACTTCCGGCGTCGATTCGGCGCGGGTCGTGGCGATGGGTCTTGGCAGCCAGGTCGACGGGGTCGTCGCATGCGGTCCCGACGGTGAGCCGCTCCGCCCGGCGATCATTTGGCTGGACAAGCGAGCCACCGAACAGTGCGATCGTCTGGTCGCCGCCGTCGGAGAGGAAAAGCTCGCCGAGCGAACGGGTTTGGTGGCAGACGCCTCGCACAGTGCACCGAAGATGATGTGGATCCGCGACCACGAGCCGCAGGTCTGGCGCTGTACGGCGACGCTGGCGCCCGTCGGGTCGTATCTGCTGCATCGCCTGACCGGCTCGCACGCGCAGGACGCCGCGAACGCGTCATCCACGATGGTGTACGACGTCGCCCGCGGCGATTTCGACGAATCTCTATGCGCCGCAGCTGAACTGGATCCGTCGATGTTCGCTCCGGTGCGTCCGTCGACCGAGGTGATCGGCACGCTGCTGCCCGACATCGCCGCGGAGTTCGGAGTGCCGGCGAGTTGTTCGGTGGTTGTTGGCACCGGCGACGAACATGCCGCGTCGGTCGGGGCCGGCGCGATCGACGCGGGCGTCGTCGTCGACGTCACCGGCACCGCCGAGCCGGTGACGACGGTGTCCGCCACACCCGTGCGCGATCCGCTCGGTCTCGTCGAGACGCACGGCCACGCGGTACCCGGTGCATGGCTGATCGAGAATCCCGGATTCGTCAGCGGCGGAAGCACACTCTGGCTCGCCGGGTTGCTCGGTGTTCCGCAGGCCGAGGTATTTCCGTTGGCCTTGAAGGCGCCACCCGCCAGCGAAGGCGTTCTGTTTCTGCCGGCGCTCTCGGGGTCGACGGCGCCACGGTGGAACGACCGGATGCGTGGCGGGCTTCTCGGGTTAGCCATGAACCACACGCCGGCCCATGTCGCCCGGGCGGTGCTCGAAGGCTGTGCATTTGCGTTGCGCGACATCGTCGAACGACTCGACGCGCTCGGCCTCGGCCGGGGTGAGGTGCGGATCGTCGGCGGCGGTGCGCGCGACAACCTGTGGGCCGCGATCAAGGCCAGTGTGCTCGGGCGACCAGTACGGCGTGTGCTGACCGAGGAGGCCACTGCCGTCGGCGCGGCCATGGTCGCGGGAGTGGGCACCCGGTTCTTCGCCGACTTCACCGCGGCCTCGGTTGCCGTCCGGCTCGCTCCGGCCGTCATCGACCCGGATCCGGAAGCGACCAAGATCTACGCGGACGCCTATCGGCGCTATCTCGCCGCGTTCGACGCCGTCGAATCGGCGCTGGCGGCATCGCCCATTTTGTCGGCTCAGCCGACGCAAGATCCGTCGGCTCGGCCGACGTGATCACCGTTCCCGACCCCGCCGCGCTGCTCGCAACACTGCGCAACGACGGTCATGCCGGGCTGCCCAACGTCGACGTCCGCATCGGAGCGTCGGTGGTGGACATGGCGATTCGCGACAGCGCCGACCGGTTCGTGACTGAGCCCGTGCTGCTCAGCGACGGCGGTCCATACCGAACGGCGACCGGTTCGGTGGTGGATCGGATAGCAAAGCATCTGGGCTGTCGGGTCATCCAGCTCGGAAGGGGGGCGGTCCGCGCCGACGAAGAGACCGTCGAGCAAGCCGTCGCCGAGGTCGGGGAGCGGCGACTGCTCATCTCCGTCGGATCCGGAACGCTCACGGACATCGCGAAAGTCACCGCGCAGCGCACCGGCAGCCATCACGTCGCGGTCCAAACCGCGTGCAGCATCAACGGTTTCATCGCCGACCGCAGCGTCCTCGTCATCGCTGGCGCGAAACGCACCGTCCGGTCGAGGTGGCCCGACGTCCTTGTCGCCGACACCGATATCCTCACCGCAGCGCCATGGCAGTTGAACCTGGCTGGGGTGGGCGATCTTTCGACTGTCCCCAACGCTGTCGCCGAGTGGCGGCTCGCCGCCCGGCTCGGTCACGGACCGCCGTACAGCCCGGCTGTTGTCGACGACGTTCTTGCGGCAAATCCGGTCCTGCCTGCGCTCGCGCGGGCCGCACGCGACGCCGAGCCGGCAGGGATCGCCGATCTGGCCCGGCTGTTGGCGGCCAGTGGACTGTCGATGGGAATCGTCGGTTCGACGGCACCGGCATCGGGCACGGAGCATGCAGTCTCGCACTTGATGGAGATGGCGCGCAGCCGCCAAGGCCGGCCGGTCGCGGCGCACGGCATGCAGGTCACCGTCGCGACTCGGCTGGCCGTGCGCGTCTGGCAGCTGGTGAATGCCACGATCCGGTCAGCGGATGCGAAGGTCCGGGTTCCTGATGAAGCGACAAGACGCGGCGACGTGGCACGCGCATTCGTCGAGTTCGACCCGCAGACCGCCGAAGAGTGCTGGACGGCCTACTCAGCGAAGCGAGACTGGCTGCTCGCACACCAACCCGCGGTGGAGACATTGGTGTCGGAGTGGGACGGGTTCGCGCGGTCATTGATGCTTTCCACACCCGAACAGTTCGACGAGAGCAGCCACGCGAGCGGTCTGCCGACGCGGGCGGAGGACCTCGGCGTCGACTACGACGACGACCTGCTGTTCTGGGCCCTGCGAAATTCCCACCTGCTGCGGGAGCGGATTTCGATCGTCGACCTCGCCGACCTGCTGGGTGTGTGGTCGGACGAAACGGCGCGCTCGATCGTGGCCGACGCCGCGAAAGCCGGATGACACAAGAGGAGGAAAACCTGTGGCGCACTTTGTGTTCATGCTCACCCACGGCGACAGAACCGTCGAGCACGCCGCCGAGATCGTGCCGCAACTGGCTGACACCGGTCTGCGGTACATCGGGTTCAAGGACGTCGGAGCGGACCCTTCCCGACAGCGTGAGCTGACGTCGCTGGCCCACGACGCCGGGTTCGAGGTGATGTTGGAAGTGGTGTCGACAAGCAAGGAGGAGGAGCTGGCGTCGCTGCGCGCGGCGGCTGCTGCCGGCGTCGACTGGGTACTGGGCGGGACCCACGCCTCAGACGGTGCCGGCATCCTGCCGGACGGGGTGCGCTACTGCCCATTCCCGGGCAGGGTCGTCGACCATCCGAGTGTTCTGCTCGGCACGATCGACGAAATCGCCGACGATGCCGAACGGCTCACGGCGCTCGACCATGTCAGCGGGCTCGACCTGCTGGCGTATCGCCATCCGACCGCCGATCACATCGCCCTCATCCGTGAGGTGGTCCGGCGCTCGAGCGGCCCGGTGATCGTGGCCGGGTCGATCGCAAGCATCGACAGGGCACTCGCGGTGAGCGAGGCCGGCGCATGGGGGTACACCATCGGCAGCGCTGTCTTCGACGGTCTGCTGCCCGGTGCGCCGTCCGTCGTCGATCAGGTCCGTCGCGTCCTCGAGGCGACGGCCGCCGACGCATCCCGCGAAACCCGAACGTAGGCTCGGCAGAGTGCCCGGCCGAACGTTGCTCGCCGACCGGCTGCGTGACGAGTTACTGGACGAAATAACCAGTTCGCAATTGCAGCCGGGGACCAAGTTGCCGAGCGAGGGCCAACTCGCCAAGCGCTTCAACGTATCTCGTGCCACCGTGCGAGACGCAGTGCGTGGACTTATGGAGGCCGGCTACGTCACCCGTCGTCGCGGTTCGGGCAGTTATGTCACCGAGCGCCGGCGCATGCCGCACGGACTCGACTCGACGCTGAGCTACCTCGCGATGATCGAGGCCGCGGGTGCCCGTGCCGGGATGCGCATCCTCGAGGCGGCGTTCGATCCTTGCCGCCAGGACGACGCACCACTTCAGCTCGATCCAGGTGACACCGTCTTGGCGGTTGAACGGGTGCGAACTGCCGACGACCAACCGGTGATCTACTCCCTCGATCGCATTCCCGCGCGCCTGCTGCGCACCGACCTCGATCTGCAGAGCCTCGACCCTTCGCTCTTCGCGCTGCTGAGTTCCTCGGGACATGCGGCAGACCACGCAACCGCCACGCTGCGCGCGGTCGCAAGCACGAGCCAGACCGCGAACGTGCTGGGCGTGCGGCGTGGGAAGCCGCTGCTCTACATCGAGGAAGTTGACTTCGGCCGCGACGGCACTCCGGTCATGTTGTCCCGGGAATGGCACGTGTCCGAAGCCTTCGATGTCCGGATCAACCGAAAGGCCAACACCGGCGGCAAGTACGCGCTTCCCACGTCGACAACGGCGTAGGCCCAGCCCGACCATTGAGTTCTATTGGTCTGATGCCCTACCTTTAGGGTGAGAACTCGGTAAATATGCGAGGTCAGACAGGCGTGAGGTGGTTTCCAATGGTTGACTGCTCGTCATGACTGGCATGCTGTCGCAATCCGAGCTCGAGTCGCTGGTGGCCGCCGGCGACATCGACACCGTTATCGTCGCGTTCTGCGACATGCAGGGCCGGCTGACCGGCAAGCGGGTGTCGGCCCGGTTGTTCGTGGAGGACGTCGCCGCGCACGGCGCCGAATGCTGCAACTACCTGCTCGCCGTCGACGTCGACATGAACACCGTCGACGGCTACGCGATCTCGAGCTGGGAGACCGGCTACGGCGACATGGTGATGACGCCGGACTTCTCGACGCTGCGGCTGACCCCGTGGCTGCCCGGCACCGCGTTGGTGATGGCCGACCTGTCGTGGACCAACGGCAATCCCGTCACCCAGGCGCCGCGCAGCATCCTGAACCGCCAGATCGACCGCCTCACCGAGAAGGGCCTGGTGCCCTACGTCGGCACCGAGCTGGAGTTCATGGTGTTCGACACCGGCTTCCGGGATGCGTGGGCAGCCGGTTACCGCGGCCTGAGGGCGTCCACCGACTACAACGTCGACTACGCCATGCATGCCTCGACGCGGATGGAGCCGCTGCTGCGCGAAATCCGGCTGGGCATGGACGGCGCAGGCATGTACTGCGAGGGCGTGAAGGGCGAGTGCAACCTCGGCCAGCAGGAGATCGCGTTCCGCTACGACCACGCGCGGGTCACCTGCGACAACCACACCATTTACAAGAACGGGGCCAAGGAGATCGCCGACCAGCACGGCAAGAGCCTGACCTTCATGGCGAAGTTCGACGAGCGCGAAGGGAACAGCTGTCATATCCACATCTCGTTGCGCGGAGACGACGGCGCAGCGGTGTTCGCCGACCCCGACGACGACCTCGGGATGTCGCCGATGTTCCGTAGCTTCATCGCGGGCCAACTGGCCACGCTGCGGGAGCTGACGCTGTTGTACGCGCCGAACATCAACTCCTACAAGCGGTTTGTCGAGGGCAGCTTCGCGCCGACGGCGATCGC
>JAJKIB010000173.1 GCA_021154745.1 Mycobacterium sp. | reverse complement strand
GTACTTCGTTGGGCTCGATCTTGCGTGGGGCGAGAAAAGCCAGACCGGTGTCGCGGCCGTCGACTCCGACGGGCGCCTACTGCACGTCGGTGTCGCACAGGACGACGCGAGCATCCTGGATGCTGTCGCTCCGTTCACCCGCGATGACTGTCTGGTCGCCATCGATGCGCCTCTGATCGTGCCGAACGAGACCGGGGCCCGGCCATGCGAGACGGCACTGAACCGCGAGTTCGGCCGATTCGACGCAGGAGCGCGGCCGGCGTTCAGGGGCAAGCCCGAATTCATGTATCCCCGCGGAGCACGGTTGGCGGATGCACTCGATCTCGATATGGATCCCAGCTCGAACGCTGCCCGGCGGGCCATCGAGGTTTTCCCACATCCGGCGTCCGTTGTGTTATTCGGCATCGACAAGATTCTGAAGTACAAGCGGGGTTCCTTCGACGACCGCAAGCGCGAATTGCTGAAGTTGATGACGCTGATCGAAGGGCTCGACAAGGCGACGCCGCGGCTACGCGCGAACCGCAGCGTGGCCTGGGTGGAGTTGCGCAGACGAGTCGAGGCCGCCACTCGGCCGGGACAGCTCGACCAGGACGAAGACCCCGTCGACGCCGTCGTCTGCGCGTACGTCGGGCTTTATTGGTACGACCGGCCCGAGGACGTGACGACGTACGGCGACTACCTAACCGGTTACATCGTCACGCCGACACTGCCGCCCGAACGGGCTACGGCGCCGAAACAGCCTGTGCCACAACCGGACAACGAAGAGTTACGGCAGCGCCTCGCGCAGGTCGCGGCGCTACTGGAGAAGGCTCAGCTCGAGATCACCGCGATTCGTCAACAGCTGGACGGCTAAACGTCAGATCAGACCGGTGCCACTCGCTCGTCGATCGGCGCGAGCACGTCGATCACATCGATCAACGTCGCGCGGGCCGTCGCCCGCGGACCGTCACCGTCGCCCACCAGCGCCGCCACCACCGCGCCGTCGACAGCGCACACCAGCGCGGTGAGTAGTTCGGCACGCACCGCGCGGCCGGACCGCTCGACGACCTCGACCACCGCATCGGTGCGCTGCTGCAGAATGCGTCGCTCGATATCGCGCAGTCCGGGTTGGCGCGCACATGCGATGTACCGCTCGTAGCGGGAGATCAACTGCTCGGTGACCCGCAGCCCATTGGCCTCACCGACCAACAGGTCCACCAACACATCGGCCGTCGACTCAGCGCCGCGACGCCGACGCGACAGCGTGGTCACCCGAGCCCGCAAGTGTTCGGCCTCGCGCGTTCCCGCATGTTCGACGGCCTTCGCGATCAGGTCGTCAAGGGAGGAGAAGTAATACGTCGTCGACGCGAGGGGCAGCCCCGCGCGGCGGGCGACGGCGCGGTGCCGAACGGCGTCGAACCCGCCTTCGCACAGCAGGTCAGCGGCCGCGCTGACCAGCGCATACCGTCGACGTTCTCCCTTGGGAGTGACTGCTGCCGTCACTTCTAGCATGCTGCCAGTCGCCGGGTTGCGGCATTGCGCTTTCGCCTAATCATCAGCCTTTACTCAGGGAAGTCGGCGTTGCGACTGACTGCAGCCCACTGCCGCGCCTCCTCATCACGTTGAGCGCCATTGGCCAACGCCATTGCGAACGCGTCGCTGCCGAGCAGCAGTCGCCGTGGCGGTTCGGGCGCCTCGACGACATCGATGATGATGCGGGCGGCGCGCGCCGGGTCGCCCGGCTGACTTCCGTTGGTATTCCTTCGCAATTCGTGCATGACGGCGAGTGCGTCGCGGTAGTCGGGCCCCGGCTCCTGCATCGTCATCGATGAACCCTGCCAGTCCGTGCGGAACGCGCCGGGCTCGACGATGATCACCTTCACCCCGAACGCGCTCACCTCGTTGGCGAGCACTTCGGAGAAACCCTCTACGCCGAACTTCGCCGTCTGGTAGGCCCCGAGACCGGGAGTGCCGCCGACGCGGCCGCCGATCGATGAAAACTGAACGAACACACCGGATCGCTGCGCGCGCAACACCGGCAATGCGGCGCGGGTGACGTTCACCACGCCGAAGAGGTTGGCCTCGATCTGGGCACGAAAGTCGTCGGGGTCCGCTTCCTCGATGGGTGCACTGTTGGCGTAGCCGGCGTTGTTCACCACCACGTCGATGCGACCAAATTCGCTGACCGCGAATTCGACTGCGGCCGCGGCCGCGTCGGCATCGGTCACGTCGAGCGCAAACACGCGTGCGCGGTCCTCGTGCCCCTCGAGGAGTGCGCGCAACCGCTCCGGTTGCCGCGCGGTGGCGACGACGCGGTCGCCGTGGGCCAGCACGGCGCGCACCAACTCGGCGCCGAAGCCGCGAGAACTTCCGGTGATGAACCAAACCTTCGATGTGTCTGACATTTGAAACCTCCCGAGATCTACACCTGTAGACTTCAATCGATGTATACAGACGTAGACTTCGCTGTTTCTATTCCCTAGCGTCGAGTCATGACCCCGCCAAAGGCCCGATCGCGCAATGCGGCAGCCACCCGTGAGGCGATCCTGACGTCCGCGATCCGCAACTTCGCCCGCGGCGGTTACGACGGCGTCGGCGTACGCGAGATCGCCCATGACGCGGGGGTCACCGCAATGATGGTGAACAGGTATTTCGGGTCCAAGGAGCAGCTGTTCGTCGAGGCCGTCGAGGCCTCGTTCGCACCTCCCGCGGTCATCGCCGAGAGGTCGGAGTCTCTCGCGCATGACGCCGCCGCGACCCTCGTCGCGCGTACAGATCCGGACGCCGACGCGCTTGAGCCGTTCCTGATCATGCTGCGGTCGGTGTCCAACCCGCGCGCGGTCGAGATCGTGCGTAACGCGATCGAGCGCCATGTCGGACGACGGCTGGCCCGGCAGCTTCCGGCATCGGGCCGCCGGCTCCGCACCGAAGTCATGCTCTCGACGATCGCCGGGGTACTGCTGATGCGACGGGTGATCGGTACTCGCGCACTCAACGACGCAGGCCCCGACCAGCTGGTGAACGTGCTCGAGGCGGTGTTCGCGGCGATCGTCGAAACGCCTTTGGCATGATGGCCCGCATGCCCGAACTGAGCCGCCGCGCGATTCTGCGCCTTGGCGTCGGTACGGCGGCCGGGGCGGCTGGCGCGTTCGCATTGGGCTCGGCGCTGCACACGCAAAGCACGTCCATCACCGCGCCGCCAGTGTCGATGACGAGTGCCGGTGCGCCGCTGGCGCCGCCGCCACTGGAGCCTCCGCCCGCCGCCGTGCAGCCGACGTACGTCGACGGCTCCTTCGTCTCCGCGGCACGCGGCGGCGTCGCGACGAACTGGGCGATCGCCCGGCCGCCCGGGCAGACCGCGGCGCTGCATCCGGTCATCGCACTGCACGGCAAGGGTCAGGACGCCGCGGGCGTGATGGCCGGCGGCGTGGAGCAGGGCTTGGCACAAGCACTCGCGGCGGGCATTCCGCCGTTCGCGGTCGTCGCGGTCGACGGCGGCGGAAGCTACTGGCACAAGCGGGCGTCCGGCGAGGACTCCGGCGCGATGGTGCTCAACGAACTCATCCCCATGCTGGGCTTGCAGGGACTCGACACTTCCCGGGTCGGGTTCCTCGGCTGGTCGATGGGCGGCTATGGCGCGCTGCTGCTCGGCGCGAGGCTAGGCCCGGCGCGCACCGCCGCGATCTGCGCGGTGAGCCCGGCGCTGTGGACGTCGGGGGCAGGCGCGCCCGGTGCGTTCGACGGCGCCGAGGACTACGCCGCCAACAGCGTGTGGGGCCTGCCGCAGCTGGGCCAGATTCCGATCCGGATCGATTGCGGCAACAGCGATCCGTTCTATTCGGCGACGAAGGAGTTCATCGCCGAGTTGCCCAGCCCGCCGTCGGGTGGGTTCTCCCCCGGCGGACACGACGGCGCGTTCTGGAGCTCGCAGCTGCCTGCGGAAATCGCCTGGATGGCTCCGCTGCTGAGGGCCTAGAGGCTGATCCGGCCCTCGGCCGCCGCCAGCCCGATGTCGCTGCGAAAGTGGCTGCCCGGCAAGCGAATCGACTTGATCACCGTATATGCGGATTCCCGTGCGGCTACCAGGTCGGGGCCGGTCCCGACGATCGACAGCACCCGGCCGCCCGAGGACACGATCTCGCCGTCGTCGCGTCGTGCAGTACCGGCATGCAGGACGCCGTCGGCTTCCGCGCCATGGATCACGTCCCCCACGCGCGGCCGGCCCGGGTAATTCTCCGCGGCCACCACCACCGTCACGGCGTAGCCGTCGCGCCAACGCAGCGGCGGCTCGGCGGCCAGCTGACCCGTGGCGACGGCGCGCAACAGCTGCCCCAACGGGGTTTCCAGTAGAGCGAGCACGGACTGGGTTTCCGGATCGCCGAAGCGGCAGTTGAATTCGACCACCGCAGGCCCCCGCGACGTGATGGCCAGCCCGGCATACAGCAGACCGGAGAACGGGCTGCCGCGCCGAACCATCTCGGCTGCAACGGGTTTCACGACGTCGTTGACAATCTGCTCGACCACCTCGTCGGGCAGCCACGGCAGCGGTGCGTAGGCGCCCATGCCACCCGTGTTGGGCCCGGTGTCGTTGTCGCCGACCCGCTTGAAGTCCTGCGCGGGCAGCAGCGGCACCACGGTCTCGCCGTCGACGATGCTGAACAGCGACACCTCGGGTCCGTCGAGAAACGATTCGAGCAGCACCGGGTGCCCGGCATCGAGCAAGCTGGCGGCGTGTGCCCGTGCGGCGTCGCGGTCGGCGGTCACCACCACGCCCTTGCCTGCGGCCAGGCCGTCGTCCTTGACCACCCAGGCCTGATCGCCAGCGAGCGGCCCGAACCGGTCGAGCGCCGCATCGAGGTGCGCGGGGTTGTCGACGATCTCGCTGGTCGCGGTCCGCACACCGGCGGTGGTCATCACATCCTTGGCGAACGACTTCGATCCTTCGATCCGCGAGGCGACCTTCGTCGGCCCGAAACAGGCGATGCCCGCGGCGCGCACCGCGTCGGCGACACCGAGAACCAATGGCACCTCCGGCCCGACCACCACCAGGTCGGCGCCGATGCTCGTGCCCAGCTGCGCGACGGCCTCGCCGGAGGTGACGTCGACGTCGTACTGGTCGGCGATGATCGCGGTCCCGGCGTTGCCAGGCGCGACGGCCAGCTCCTCCACCGCGGGGTCTTGGCGCAGCGCGAGCAGCAGCGCATGTTCACGGGCTCCGGATCCGATCACCAGGACACGCACAAGTGCCAACCCTAACGCCTGAGGTCCGGCCATACACTTGACACCGCGATGTATGGTCAGAGTATGGCGCAGACCACATGTCCCTTCGGCCAGGGGTATGACTTCACCGACCCTGATGTCTTGCTCAAGGGCATCCCCGTCACCGAGTTCGCCGAGCTCCGCGAGACCGCGCCGGTGTGGTGGAACGAGCAGACCGACTCGATCTTCGACGACGGCGGCTACTGGGTGATCAGCCGTCACGCCGACATCAAGGAGATCTCGCGCAACGGCGAGGAGTGGTCCACCAACCGCAAGGGCGTCGTGATGCGGCTGCCCGACGGCACCACGCCCGACCAGCTCGAGCTGACCAAGGCGCTGCTGATCAACCACGACGCGCCCGAGCACACCCGGCTGCGCAAGCTGGTGTCACGGCTCTTCACGCCGCGGGCCGTCGCCACATTGGAGGACAAGCTCAAGGTCGCCGCCCGCGAAATCGTCGCTGCCGCAGCCGAAAAGGGATCCGGCAACTTCGTCGACGACATCGCGATGGGACTGCCGCTGCTGGCCATCGCCGACCTCATCGGCGTACCCGAGGCGGACCGGGAGAAGCTCTTCGGATGGACCAACTCGATCATGAACACTGATGATCCGGACTTCGTAACGGATTATGCGGCCGCCAACGCCGAGTTGATGGGCTACGCCTACAGCATGGCCGAGGAGCGCCGCCGCTGTCCGGCCGACGACATCGTCACCCGCCTGATCGAGGCCGACATCGACGGCGAATCCCTCGACGATGTCGAGTTCGCGTTCTTCGTGATCCTGCTCGCCGTCGCAGGCAACGAGACCACCCGCAACGCGATGACTCACGGCATGAACGCGTTCTTCGAAAACCCCGACCAGTGGGAGTTGTTCAAGCGTGAGCGGCCCGAGACCGCGGCCGATGAGATCGTCCGCTGGGCCACCCCCGTGCACTGCTTTCAGCGAACGGCGTTGGCCGACACCGAGCTCGGCGGAGTCGCCATTCGCGAGGGCCAGCGTGTCGGGCTGTTCTACAGTTCGGCCAACTACGACGACGCCGTCTTCGACCGGCCGTTCCAATTCAATGTCCTGCGCGATCCCAACCCGCATCTTGGCTTCGGCGGCAACGGCGCACACTTCTGTATCGGCGCCAACCTGGCCCGCTTGGAGATCAAGCTGATCTTCAACGAGATCGCCAACCAGCTGCCCGACATCGCCAAACTATCCGAACCCCAACGGCTTCGCTCCGGATGGATCAACGGCGTCAAGGAGCTGCAGGTCTCCTACCGGGGCTGACCGGCTGGCTGACGTACCATTCGCTGGTGCGTACCCACGGCTGGTCCGGTTCGGCGCCGGCGACCGACGAAGAAGCCATCTCACGGATACTGGCCGCCGCAAGCAAGGCCATCGACGAGCGCGGTGCCGACATCAGCATCGCCGACGTGGCCCGAACACTGGGCGTCACCCGGCAGACCGTCTACCGGTATTTCCCCAGCACCGACGCACTCCTGGTGGCCGCCGCGGTGCACGCGGCGTCTGACTTTCTCGACCGGATGGCCGGGCATCTCGTGGGGATCACCGATCCCACCGAAGCGGTCAGCGAAGGTATCGCCACCGCGCTGGAGTGGTTGCCCAAGGACAAGCACATCGGCCTGCTGATCGTCCCCGGCCGCGCGACCGCTCATACCGAATCGGTCACATCCGATCTCGCCGTGCGGTTCGCGAATTCGATGCTGCGGCGCTTCGACGTCGACTGGGTCGGCATGGGCTTCACCGACGGTGATCTCGACGAGCTCGCCGAGCATCTGCTGAGGATCATCCAGTCGTTCGTCATCGATCCGGGGCGCCCGCCGCGACGCGGCCAGGAGTTGCGCGACTACTTGCGTCGGTGGGTTGGCTCCGCCGTCACACCACCGTTAGGGGCAACGACTTCCGTGGCTCGAACACGAACGTCGAGCCGCCGCTGACCCTTACCACCGACACTTCCGGGAATTCCTCTGCCGCCGTATCGGTTTCGAATACCCGCGCTGTCCAGTCGGTATCGGCACCGGTGATCTCCACGCCCAGGTGCGGATCGATCGCGGCGACGGCGGCCTGCAGCGGGCGCGTCTCGGCCGGGCTGACCAACGACACCCATGCCCCGTCCTCGTGCGCGGGCGACCGCCGGACGTGGACTTCGTCGGGTCCGAACTCAGCGGTCACATAAGACACCGGATTGAACAACGGGTGCAGTTCCAACGTGCGCAGCGCGCCCTCGATGCCACCCGGCAACTCCAGCGCGCGGTGAATACGTTCGGCGGCGATACCCGCCAAGCCGATCAGCTGCTTGGTGCAGATCTCCGTCGCGAGGTCGGTGTTCGTTCCAGCCCGCTTGCCGACCGCGAGCACGAACGACAAGTTCAGCAGGTGCATCTGCAGACACACTTCGTCGGCCATCCGCACCAGCGCCGAGTGTGAGAATGCCGCGAAGTCCAAGTCCGACAGCAGGTCCCCGGAGTAGTCGCTCTGGCCTTCATCGTCGGGGTCGATGGCATCGAGTTCCGTTGTGGCGGCCCGGCTTCGGCGGATGACGGCCAACGCCGGATGGTCGTCAACCGGCGGATAGGACTCGTCGATGATCACCGTCCACGCGCAATGAGGGTGGCGGTCGGCCGGCATCCGGGGCGGCCGGTGAATCGGCCTGATCTGGGCCCTGCGATTGGTGGCCACCGCGGTGGCGTCGAACGTCGGGTCCTCGATGTCGTGGCACATGCCACGGACGTAGTCCTCGCCCATCGGCTCGACGTCGAGCAGTGCGCCGCAATGGTCGAGGTGGAACTCACCGTGCCAGCGGTCATGCACGGTGTAGCGGAAATCCATGAACTGCGGCGGTGCACCGATGTCGAGCTGCAGGCCCTTGAAGATCGTGATGACGTCGTCGCCCTCATACTTCAGAGCCTTCTGCATCCGCCTGGTGTAGATCGGGCTGCACCCCATCCACTCCTCGATCGCGATCTGCAGCATCTCCTCGCGGCCGAAATGGCTGATACACCAGGCCATTCCGGAACGGTCGACCAGCTGGCCGATCAGCAGTAGCTCCGGAACCAGGACCGCCAGCTGCTCGCGGGACAGGCTGGCGTACCTACTCGTCATGGTGGACCTTGCCCCCAGAGTGCATCTGGACCGCGGCGTTGACGTTGGCTCGCCTTTCCTCGGCCGTGTCCCCGCCTCCGCCCTTCTTGCGCTGCTTCGCCACCTTGGTGACGACCCCGTCGAGTTTCGAGCCAAGTGGGAAGCCGAGATAGTGGGTCAGGAAGATCGCCATCTCCTTCAGCTCGTCCACGGTGAGCTCGCCGTTGGCGACCGCTGCATTGGCCTGGATCTCGGCCAAGTCTTGTATCCCAAGAGCAGTCACCACGGTCAACGTCATGATGCGCTTGTCGCGCATCGACAGGCCAGGGCGGTTCCAGATCGTTCCGAAGAGGTGATCGGCGGTCAGATCGAAGAAATCGTGGCCTTCAATATTCGGCATCTCCCAGCCGTACACCTCGTTCATCTTCTCGAGGCCCTTGCGCCGCAGTTCGTCCATCACTACTCCTTCGTACGCGGCACACCGAGTCCCGCCGCCAGGTTCTCCAGCGCGATCTTCGCCAGCGGCAGGTCGACGCCAAGGCTGTCGCCGAGCGCCAACGCCAGGCTTAGGTCCTTTTCGCCGAGTTGGCCGGCGTGGCTCAGCGGTCCGTAGAGAAAGTTGTCCGGCTCCAGCGGCGCCATGTTTTCCCGGACAATGACGGCGCCGGGGCCGCCGCTCTGCGCGTCGGTGTGCCGCACGACACGGCCAAGCTGCTGGAGATCGATACCGGCCTGCTCGGCAAGTTGCATCGCCTCGCACGCCGCAGCGTAGGAGATGAATGTCAACATGTTGCGCGCCAACTTCATTCGGGTGCCAGCCCCCGGCTCCCCGGCATGAACCACCATCGAAGCGAACTGCTTGAACGCGGGCTTGATGCGCTCGTAGACATCGCGCTGCGCACCCACCATGACGGCGAGTTCGCCCTTTTCGGCCGCCCCACCGCCGCCGCTGACCGGCGCGTCGACGATGTGGATGTCCTGCGGCCTCAGCTCTTCGGCCAGCTGGATCGCCGTCTCGGGACTGATCGTCGAGTGAATCGCGAT
>JAJKIB010000172.1 GCA_021154745.1 Mycobacterium sp. | reverse complement strand
CCTGCGCGTCGTCAGCCGGCCTGGCCCCAAACGCGTCTGTCAGAACGCGCACGGCGAATCGGTTCACGCCCCGGCGGTTGCGACGGCGGTGGCAGCAGCGGTTTGCGCCGCTGCACAGAGGCCGTTGTCGTCGACTCGGTGTTCAACTCGAGCTTCTCGCCGGCATGTCGGATAGTCAGACCGCCTTCGGGACCGTCGCGAAGGGTGTAGACCACCTCATCGTGGCCGACCTCCACCGTGAGCCGAAAACCCTTCCACCGCAGCCGGAACCGCAACTTCGACATGCCATCCGGCAGCTGCGGGTCGAGCACGAGTTCACCCTCGTCGTCCCGGAGGCCGCCAAAGCCTGCGACCAATGCGGTCCATGTACCGGCCAGCGACGCCATGTGCAGACCGTCACGGCTGTTCTTGTGCAGATCCCGTAGATCGATCATCGCGGCTTCGTAGAGATAGTCGTGGGCCAGTTCCAGATGGCCCACCTCGGCACACATCACGGCCTGCGTGCAGGCGGATAGCGATGAGTCCCGCGTGGTGCGCCGCTCGTAGTAGTCGACGTTGCGGGCCTTCTCCTCCGGAGTGAAAGCACCACTGCGCCAATGCATGGCAAGCTCGAGATCGGCCTGCTTGACGACCTGTGAGGGGTAGAGTCGCACATAGGGCTCGTACAACAGCAACGGATAGCTTGTGTTGTCGGTGAAATTCCACTCCCGCAAATTGGTGAAGCCCTCGCATTGTTGATGGACGCCGAGTTCATCATCGAACGGAATGTGCACCGCGTCGGCCGCATTGCGCCAGGCGGCCGTCTCCTCGGTGTCGACACCCATGTCACAGGCTGTCTCTGGATGCCGACCGCAGGCCTCTGCCGCGGTGCGGAGGTTGTGTGCCGCCATCAGATTGGTGAACACATTGTCACGCACAATGGCGGTGTACTCGTCAGGGCCCGTGACGCCGTCAAGATGCCAGACCCCGTGTCGATCGTGATGACCGAGCGACATCCACAGCCGCGCGGTTTCCACCAACACCGTCAGACCGCAATCGGCCTCCAACGACTCATCGCCGGTCACAACGCGATACCGCTCGAAGGCCATGGCGATGTCGGCGTTGATGTGCCAGGCCGCCGTACCCGCAGGCCAGTACGCCGAGCACTCCTGGCCCCGGATGGTTCGCCACGGAAAGGCGGCGCCCGCGAGATCCAATTCGCCCGCGCGTTCGCGAGCGAGATCCAGTGTCGAGGCCCGCCAGCGCAGCGCATCCGCCGCGGCATGCGGCGCGGTATAAGTGAGCACGGGAAGAACGAATCCCTCGGTGTCCCAAAAGGTATGGCCGTCGTAGCCGGTTCCGGTCAGTCCTTTTCCAGGGATCGCCCGGCGCTCGGCTCGCGCGCTGGCTTGCAACACGTGGAACAGGCCGAACCGCACCGCCTGCTGGCAATCGGGGTCGCCGTCGACGTCGACGTCCGCGCAATCCCAGAAGTCGTCCAGATAGTCACGCTGCGCCTCGAGTAGACCGACCCATCCGCAGTACTTGGCGCCTGCCACCGCGCCAAGCACCTGATCGCGAAGCGCGGGACGCGATCGCAGACTGGACCATCCATACGCCAGAAACTTGACGATGCGCAGCTTTTGTTCAGGCCGCAAACCACAGATGACGGTCGTTCGCGCCCAGTCCTCACCGGCATCGGTGTTCACTTCGACCCGGCCTGGCACATCGATGGCATGGTCCATTGCGGCCGCCATCATCAAGCGGCTTGCCCGGGTTCGGTGCACCAGTAGCGCGCTGTGGCTGCCCGCGTCGTGCTGTACGGCCTCCAACGGAGTGCGCAACACCGCGGCGACACGTGGATCGGCCGACGGTTGTGGCACATCCTCGTTGGCGACGAGTTCGGATTGGACAGTCACACGCACGAATTCGTCGACCGCCTCCACCACGTATTCGATCGCCGCGACACCGCGCTGCGCCAGCGACACCAGTCGGGTTGTCCGCAGCCTTATCCGCTTGCCCGCCGGAGACGACCAGCACGCGTGGCGAGTCAGCGTCCCCGCCCGCATGTCAAGCACGCGTTCATGCTCGTGCAGTTCGCCGTATCGGACGTCGAATGGTTCGTCATCGACGAGAAGTCGCAGAATCTTTCCGTTGGTGACGTCGACGACCGACTGACCGTCCTCCGGATAGCTGTATCCCGCTTCTGCGTACGGCAGCGGGCGCGTCTCATAGAACGAGTTGAGGTAGGTGCCTGGCAGACCGTACGGCTCGCCCTCGTCGAGGTTGCCGCGAAGTCCGATGTGGCCGTTGGACAACGCGAACACCGACTCGGATTGGGCCAGTAGATCGAGATCGAGATTGGTCTCGCGCACCTGCCAGGGCTCGACGGGGAAGGTTTGTTCGGTGATCATCGTGTCGGCAGCAATTCGGCCAGATCGGTTACGACAATGTCTGCGCCCTTGCGGCGCAACGCTTCTGCCTGACCGACGCGATCGACACCCACCACGCAGCCGAAGGTTCCGCGCCGGCCCGCCTCGACACCAGCCA
Organism: Mycobacterium sp.; assembly: GCA_021154745.1. Classification (GTDB taxonomy): domain Bacteria; phylum Actinomycetota; class Actinomycetes; order Mycobacteriales; family Mycobacteriaceae; genus Mycobacterium. The sequence goes on along the minus strand of JAJKIB010000172.1, from coordinate 7,366 downwards.
ACGCGTCTTCGAAGACCGCTCCTTCAGCGGCTTTCACACCGAGCAACTCCGCTGCGCGCAGGAACGAGTCAGGGGCCGGCTTGCCTTCGATGCCTTCTTGCCGCATCGTGACGCCGTCCACCCGCTGCTGGACGAACTTGTCGAGTCCCGTGACCTCGAGCACCTCTTGGGTGTTGGCGCTCGACGACACAACGGCGACCGGCATACCCGCTGCGGCGACCGCGTCGAGATAGCGGCGCGAACCGTCGAACACCTTGACCCCGTCTTCGCGAATGGTCTTGTGGAAGAGCTCGTTCTTGCGGTTGCCCAACCCGTGCACCGTCTCTGCCGACGCGTCGTCGTCCGGGCCACCTTCTGGCAGTGTGATGCCGCGGGCGACCAGAAACGACCGCACGCCGTCCTCACGCTTCTTGCCGTCGACGTAAGTCTGATAGTCCGCCGCGATATCGAACGGAACGAACTCCTCGCCGGTTCGCTCGGCCCTGTCGCGAAGGTACGAGTCGAACATCGCCTTCCAGGCCTTCTTGTGCACGCTCGCGGTGTCTGTCAGCACCCCGTCGAGGTCGAAGAGGCAGGCGCGGATGGTGTCGGGCAACCCCAGCATGGCTTCTACTGATGCTGGGCTGCTCGATGGGTCGCGGCGTCCTCGGATCGGGCGGGCACCACGCGCAGCGCCAGTAGTCCAAGAACCAGCACGGTCAACGCGGGGGCGCCGAACAGCACGACCGCCAACACCAGGCCGGTGGCCGACCCGGACAGTGCCGTCGCGAAGGCGAATGCGGCCACTATCCATGACACGACACACGTCGTGATCGCCACGACGACGGCGACGACTGAGCTGGTCAGTAGCCCGTAGTGGGCGGCTCCGCTGAGGGCGAGGACGACCAGGATCGGAATGCCGAGGATCGCCGCGGCCGTCAATAAGCCAGTGGCAGGGCCGAGCTGGCGGGCGGCGGGCATCACCAGGGCGGCCGCCGCTATCGCGGCCACCACGACGCCGACCACTGCAAATACCCGTGAATTGCTGTTTTGCATGGTCGTAGAGTGACCCGCTTATGCGGCATCAAAACGCCTGCGTCAGGCGCTCCGAGCGCACATGGAAAGCGATGACATCTGGTACTCCGTTCCATCACCCACCGGGAACAGAGGGTAGGCATTTGCGATGGATATTGTCCGAGGTGCGACGCGCCTCGTCACCGAGACTGCGAATGCCACCACGGCGGCTGCGGGCGCCGTGAGCGGTGCAGCGATCAACGGGGTCATCGGCGGTGTGCAAGGTACTGCGAAAGGAGTCCGCGATGGCGTGGGCAGCGGCAGTCACTCCACGCCCGCGGCCCTGCTGACGTTGGGTGCCGTTGGCGCCGCCGGGCTGGCCGAGTGGCCGGTGCTACTCACAGTCGGCGGGGCGGCACTGTTGATACGTCAGCTCAACCGCGGCGACGATGACGCGGTTCCAGCCGCCGCGCCGCGCAAAGCAACGCGGTCAACGTCGAAGCGGTCGCGCGCGACCGCTAGCCGAAGTGCACGCCCTGCGCGAGCGGCAGCTCGGAGGAGTAGTTGACGGTGTTGGTCGCCCGGCGCATGTAGGCCTTCCACGCGTCCGAACCAGACTCGCGCCCGCCGCCGGTCTGCTTCTCACCGCCGAATGCGCCGCCGATCTCGGCCCCCGAGGTGCCGATGTTGACGTTGGCGATGCCGCAGTCTGAACCGTCGGCCGCCATGAAACGCTCCGCCTCCCGCACGTCGAGGGTGAAGATCGCCGACGAAAGGCCTTGCGGCACTGAGTTATTCAACGCGATCGCCTCGTCAAGCTCGTCATAGGTCAGTACGTAGAGGATCGGCGCGAACGTCTCGTGATGGACCACCGCGGTCTGCGAGGGCATCCTGACCACTGCCGGTGCGACGTAGTAGGCGCTCTCGTCACCCACGTCATGGCGCTCGCCGCCGAACACCTCACCGCCGTCCGCGCGGGCCTGCTCGAGCGCGCCGACCATGTCGCGATAGGCGGTCTCGTGAATGAGCGGCCCCACCAACGTGCCATCCGAGGCAGGGTCGCCGATCGGCAGCTGCCGGTAGGCATTCACGATGCGGTCGACCAGCTCGTCGGCCACCGAGGAGTGCACGATCAGCCTGCGCAGTGTCGTGCAGCGCTGACCCGCGGTGCCCGCCGCCGAGAACACGATCCCTCGCACGGCGAGGTCGAGGTCGGCCGATGGGGTGACGATCGCGGCGTTGTTGCCGCCCAGTTCCAGCAGCGCCTTGCCGAACCGCTGCGCCACCCGGGGACCGACCTGCCGGCCCATCCGCACCGACCCGGTGGCGCTCAGCAGCGCCACCCGAGGATCGTCGACCAGTCGTTCGCCGACCTCGCGGGCGCCCTGGACGAGCCGGGTGACCTCACGCGGAGCGCCGACGTCATCCGCGGCTTTTTCGATCAATGCCTGGCACGCCAGCGCGGTCAGCGGCGTCAACTCCGACGGCTTCCACACCACAGTGTCACCGCACACCAACGCGATCGCGGTGTTCCACGACCACACCGCGACAGGAAAGTTGAACGCGGTAATCACGCCCACGACGCCCAGCGGATGCCAGGTTTCCATAAGGCGGTGTCCGGGGCGTTCGGACGCGATGGTCTTGCCGTACAGCTGTCGCGACAGGCCGACCGCGAACTCGCAGATGTCGATCATCTCCTGCACCTCGCCGAGGGCCTCGGACGTGATCTTGCCCGCCTCGATCGTGACGAGTGTGGCGAGATCGGCCTTGTGCTCGACGAGCAGCTCGCCGAGGCGTGCCACCAGGGCTCCCCGGACGGGTGCCGGCGCGGTGCGCCACGTCGTAAATGCCTGCGCGGCTTGGGTTATGGCGGCATCGGCCTGTTCGGGGGTGGTCTCGGCGATAGTGAACAGCACCTCACCGGTGATGGGTGTGCTGGCCTGCAGGCCGTGACCGCCTGGCTCGCCGAGTTCGGCGTGCGAGCCCACGGCGCTCAGCGCGTCGCGCGCTCGGCCACGCAGGTCTTCGGCCGTCGGGAGCTTGGATGTCTGTGCGGTGGTCATGATGATGCGGCTTTCTCGTAGAGCTCGTACGGGTCGTGGATGTGGTGTCCGATCTGACGGGCCAGCCAACCCAGGCTGTAGTCAGAATTATCGGCCGCCTCGGCCGGGTGTGTGTCGGTATCGAGGTTGGACCGGAAGATTCCCGCCGCCGAGGCGGGCAGGAAGTCTTCGTAGACAACGGGTTTCGACGGATTCCCGCCGTGGTAATAGGCCAGTCCGCGGGCGGCCATTCCCTCGTCGGTAGCGGGGAAGTAGTCCCCCCATACCGTCGCGGGGTCGGGCGCGGCCATCGCTGCGTCGTAGTGTTGACGGCCTCGCGGGGTCAACGCCACGCCGCGCGCCTCGACCTCGCCGAAGCGCACGCGCAGCGCGCCGTCGGACACCGTACCGTCGGGCTGGCGGAAAAGCCGCGGCTCGGCCAGCGCGCGAAATGACGTCTGCCGCAACAAGACATCGGGGCCATGCCACGCGGGCGGGCCTTGGATGGCGTCGATCATGGTGATGCCGCGGGCGGTCATCCGCCGGTACAACTCGTCGATGTCGAGCACGCGCGGAGTCAGGTGGTTGATGTGTGTCGTGCTCACGCCTGCGATGTCCGCCGCCACGGCCGACACCCGTGTCAGTTCCTCGTGCCAGCCGCGGTCGATCGGTTCACGGGACAGCGCGAACCTAGACACCGCTGCGGTCACAAACCGGTCGGCCTGTCCGGATTCCGCGCCGCCGTCCGCCGCGATGCGCCTGGCCTCGGCGATGAGCGCGGGGTCGAACAACTGACGCGCGGCGATGAACCGCTCGACCCGGTCGCGCAGCTCGGGGGAGAAGAAGCGTGCGTCGGCGGTGGCCAGCATCGAGGTGAATACCCGGAACGGGTTGCGGGCCAGTTCCTCTGTGTCGATCGGCCGGAACGCGGTGGACACCACCGGCACCGGCGATACCGCGTCGCGCAGGTCGTAGAAGCCAACGGGATACATGCCGAACGCGGCGAACAGGTCGGCGACGTCGGCGAGTTCACTGGCGCTGCCGACACGGATCGCGCCGTGGCGTTCGGCGGTCACCCGGTCAGACGCGCCTTGTTCACGGTTCACCTCGGCGCTCACGTCGACGAGGGTGTTGTAGGCCGGCACCTCGGCGCCGTACAGGCGTGACAGTGCTGCGGCGAATTTCGCGCGCAGCTGCCAGGTTTCGACACGTTTGCTCATTGGGGGCAACGCCTCAGATACAGTGCGGCCATGGGTGAAGCCGACGACCACCCCCACGCACCGGTGCACCTCGACGACATCGATCGCATCCTGGCGCGCCAACTCGTCGCCGACGGGCGGGCCACCTTGGCCCATTTGGCCGCCACCGCGGGGCTGTCGGTGTCGGCGGTCCAGTCACGGGTGCGGCGGCTCGAGGCACGCGGTGTCGTGACGGGATACCACGCCCGGATCGAACCGGAGGCGGTCGGATACCAGTTGTCGGCGTTCGTCGCCATCACCCCTCTCGATCCCTCACAACCCGATGATGCGCCTGCCCGGCTCGAGCACATAGCGGCCATCGAGTCGTGCCATTCGGTGGCAGGCGAGGAGAGCTACGTGTTGCTGGTGCGGGTCGGGTCGGCGCGTGCGCTCGAAGACCTGCTGCAGCAGATCCGCACCGCGGCGAACGTGCGGACCCGAAGCACGATCATCTTACAGACTTTTTACGATGGAAGGCAATTCATACCGTAGATTTTACGGTGTGCGGTCAGCTGGCCGATCCTTTTCCGGTCCCGACGATCGGCCGCTGGTGAGAGCGTGCCCTGCGCCGATCGCCACCGCGACCGGCCAGTCCACCAACTCCACGGCCACCAGCGCCGCCAGCGCGCCATAGAACGCCAGCTGATCGGGGCGAGGTATCGGAACTCGACCGATCAGCGGCAGCTGCAGAGCGAACCGGTCGGCGTCGCGCACCCGGCGAGCCACATCGCTGTGCGAATCGGCGACACCGGACACCTGGGCTTCACGTTCTGTTGGCCGACGCTTGGCATGTCTCTCACTGTCTCGGCGCTCGTGGCGCTTACTTTGCTGAGTCATGGGCAGTCTTTTCAGCGGTCTCGGACAGGATGCGTTGCTCGGCGGCGCCGCCCGCGTGCTCACCCCGCCGCTCTGCCAGTTGTACGCCGCTCGTGCGCGCCGGCGTCGTCGTCATCGAAGACGACTGACCGGCGAGCGGTATTGCCGATCACGTCAGTTCACAAACCGGAATATCTACGGTGCGATGGCGATCTGACCGTAAATAGTGCGTTAATATGGTCCCATGACCGCTGTCCTGACATCTGCCGTCCTCCGTCCCGACGATGTCCGTGACGTCCTAGCCCGCAGCATCCTGGCCGACGGGCTGGATTTCGTCCTCGACATCGACCGCTCGTCGGGCTCGTATCTGGTGGATGCCCGCACCGGCGAGCGCTACCTCGACATGTTCACGTTCTTCGCGTCGTCCGCGCTGGGCATGAACCATCCCGCGCTGGCCGACGACGAGGACTTCCGTGCGGAGTTGGCGCGGACCGCGGTGAACAAGCCGAGCAACTCCGACGTGTACAGCGTGCCGATGGCCCGCTTCGTCGAAACCTTCGCCCGCGTGCTCGGCGATCCGGCGCTGCCGCACCTGTTCTTCGTCGACGGAGGAGCGCTGGCTGTCGAGAACGCGCTGAAGGTGGCGTTCGACTGGAAGAGCCAGTACAACGAGGCCCGCGACATCGATCCGGAGCTGGGCACTCGCGTGCTGCACTTGCGCGGCGCGTTCCATGGCCGCAGCGGCTACACGCTGTCGCTGACCAACACCGATCCGAACAAGGTGGCCCGGTTCCCGAAGTTCGACTGGCCGCGCATCGACGCGCCCTACATCCGTCCCAGCCTGGATGACCGAGCCATGGATGCGTTAGAGGCACAGTCGTTGGCGCAAGCCCGAGCGGCCTTCGAGGCGCACCCGCACGACATTGCCTGCTTCATCGCCGAGCCGATCCAGGGTGAGGGTGGCGACCGGCACTTCCGTCCGCAGTTCTTCGCCGCGATGCGTGAACTGTGCGACGAGTTCGACGCGCTGCTCATCTTCGACGAGGTGCAGACCGGCTGCGGATTGACCGGAACCCCTTGGGCCTATCAGCAACTCGGCGTCGAGCCCGACGTGGTTGCCTTCGGTAAGAAGACCCAGGTGTGCGGCATCATGGCGGGCCGCCGGGTCGACGAGGTGCGCGACAACGTGTTCGCCGTCAGCTCACGGATCAACTCCACCTGGGGCGGCAACCTGGTCGACATGGTGCGATCGCGGCGCATCCTCGAGATCATCGAGTCCGACGACCTGATGGTGCGGGCCGCCAAGGCGGGGCGTTATCTGGTGGACCGCCTCGAGCGGCTGGCCCACGAGTTCCCGGGTCTCGTGCTCGACGTTCGCGGCCGAGGGCTGATGTGCGCATTCAGCCTGCCGACCGGCGCGCAGCGGGACGAGCTGATCCGCCGGCTGTGGGATCGCCGGGTCATCATGCTGGCCAGCGGTCCCAACAGCGTGCGGTTCCGGCCGGCGCTGACGGTGTCGCGCGAGGAGATCGACGCCGCCGTTGCCGCGGTGCGCGACGCGCTCAGCTAGGTTCCGGTCGGCTAAGGGGCTCAGTCAGGCGCCGGATCGTCGAGCGCAGCCGCGGCAACTCGTCCCGGCCGACCAGCTCACAGCCGTGCAACTCGGCGAGTTTGCGTGCGGCGGGGGTGAATTCGTGATTGGTGACCACCATGGTCGTGGTGCAATCCTGCATCGGCGCGCCCGCCACGACCTCCTGAACCGCACCCGCGCCGACTGGGCGAGACTGTCGTTTGCATTGAATGGCAAGGCGTTCGGGGCGACGCCCGACGATGAGGTCGACGCCCCAGTCGCCCGTGACCGACGTCATGATCACGGGCACGCCACAGGACCGGGCGATTCGGGCGACATAGTACTCGAACTCCAAGCCGGACATCTCTGAGTTGTCGTCGCCGGGTGTGGTGAGGCCGGCGACGGTGCCGCGCAGGAAGTGGGGCGCGGCCGCGATAAGGATCGGCGCGACGGCACCGATGGCCAGGCTCCAGGCGGGAGTGGCGCCGAGGAGATACGCGGCGACGGCGGCTGTGATGCCAACGGCCACGTACAGCTTGAGTCGCACGGCCGAATGGTAGGTGACGGCCTCTGCGCGAGCAGACGCAAAATGCCCCGACACGCCGACAGATTGGGTGCTTTTACGGCTGCTCGCGCTGAAGCGCTCGCCAGATTCGCGCAGGTGTCATCGGGAGATCGTGCATCCGCGCGCCGCAAGCCCGGGCTAT
>JAJKIB010000171.1 GCA_021154745.1 Mycobacterium sp. | reverse complement strand
TGAACTCGTGGGTGTGCGCCTCGACGCCGACGGTGACTCGGACCAGAACGTCCTGAACTACACCGGCGGCACCGGCGATCTCGTCGAGGCGTTCGATCTCGGTCATCGAGTCGAGCACTACGTGGCCGATGCCGGCCTTGACGGCGGAGGTCAGTTCGTCGACGGATTTGTTGTTGCCGTGCAGGGCGATTCGGTCGGCCGGAAAGCCGGCGTGTAGGGCGACGGCCAGCTCGCCGCCGCTCGCCACATCGAGGGACAGGCCTTCCCGGTCGACCCAGCGCGCCGCTTCGGTGCACAGGAACGCCTTGGCGGCGTAGCGCACGTATCCACCGCCGCCGAACGCGGCGGCGATGTCGCGGCAGCGTGACCGGAAGTCGTCCTCGTCGATCACGAAGACCGGGGTGCCGAACTCGGCGGCGATGTCGGTGACGGGCACGCCGGCGATCGAGACCACGCCGTCCTCGCCGCGTACAGCGTTGTGGGGCCATACGTTAGAGGCCAGCCTGAGCATGTCGGCCGGGGACTGCGGCCGCGGCGGGGCGCCGCCGTGGTGGATCTCCTCAGCGTGCCTGGGCCCGGCGGGATGAGCGATCACATCCGCTCCGGAGCGGTGACACCGAGGATGGCAAGGCCGTTGGCGATGACCTGTCGGGTGGCCTCACACAGCGCCAGCCGCGCGGTGTGCAGATCCGTGGGTGCCTCGTCGCCCTGCGGCAGCACCCGGCAGGAGTCGTAGAACCGGTGGTAATCGCCGGCGAGATCCTCCAGGTAGCGGGAGACACGGTGTGGTTCACGCAGGGCCGCAGCGGTTTTCAGCACGCGAGGGAATTCGCCGAGATTGCGAATCAGCGTGCCTTCCTTCTCGTGCATGAGCAGCTCGAGGTGCTCGACGCTGGGGAGGAGGCCCAACTCGGCGGCATTGCGGGCCAGCGCGGCCAGCCGGGCGTGCGCGTATTGCACGTAGTAGACCGGGTTTTCGTTGGACGCTGACGACCACAGCGCCAGATCGATGTCAATCGGGGTGTCGACCGAGGAGCGGATGAGGGAGTACCGCGCGGCGTCGACGCCGATCGCCTCGACAAGGTCGTCGAGGGTGATGACGGTGCCGGCGCGCTTGCTCATCCGGACCGGTTGGCCGTCGCGGACCAGGTTGACCATCTGCCCAATGAGCACCTCGACGGTGACGGGATCCTCACCGAGGGCGGCGGCGACCGCTTTGAGCCGGGCGATGTAGCCGTGATGGTCGGCCCCGAGCATGTAGATGCACAGGTCGAAGCCGCGCTGGCGCTTGTCGAGGTAGTAGGCGATGTCGGCGGCGACGTAGGCCGGTTGGCCGTCGCTCTTGATGACGACTCGGTCCTTGTCGTCGCCAAAGTCGGTGGTGCGCAGCCAAACTGCGCCGTCATCTTCGTAGACGCTGCCGGCCTCGCGAAGCTTGGCGATGGCCTGCTCTACTCGGCCTGAACTGTGCATCGAGTCTTCGTGGGTGTAGACGTCGAAGTCGGTGCCGAAGTCGTGCAGCGACTGTTTGATGCGGGTGAACATCAGGTCGACGCCGATGGCGCGGAACGTCTCGCGCATCTCGTCGTCGGGCAGGCTCAGCGCGTCGGGGTCCTTGGCGAGCACCTGGGCGGCGATCTCTTTGATGTAGTCGCCCGCGTAGCCGTCGTCCGGCGTGGGTTCGCCCTTGGCGGCGGCGATCAGAGAATTGGTGAACCGGTCGATCTGAGTGCCGTGGTCGTTGAAGTAGTACTCGCGTACCACCTTGGCGCCCTGGGTGGCGAGCAGCCGGCCGAGCGCGTCGCCGACCGCGGCCCACCGGGTGCCGCCGATGTGGATCGGCCCGGTCGGGTTGGCGGAGACGAACTCCAGGTTGATGTTGTGACCCTTGAGCGCCTCGGAGTCGCCGTACTTCCGACCGCCGGCGAGGATGTTGTTGACGATGACGCCCTGGGCGGAGGCCTCGATGCGCAGGTTGACGAATCCTGGGCCCGCGACGTCGGCAGAGGCGATGCCGTCCTGGTCGATCAAGGCGGTCGCCAGCCAGCCGGCTAGCTCACGCGGGTTGGCGCCGACCTTCTTGCCGAGCTGAAGGGCAAGGTTGGTGGCGTAATCGCCGTGTTCGGGATTGCGCGGGCGCTCGACGGTGACGATGGCCGGCAGTGCGGACACGTCGAGGCCATGCTCGGCCAGCACCGCGGCGGCGGTGGACTTGAGCAACTCGGCCAGGTCGGCGGGGGTCACGAGGGTCCATCCTATGGTCTGGGGTGGTCAGCGCCCGAATCCGATTCCACCTCTGAGATGCGTTAGGCTGTGCACGCCCATCGGCGCAGCGTTTCCAGCGTGCGCCCCCGTAGCTCAGGGGATAGAGCGTCTGCCTCCGGAGCAGAAGGTCGCAGGTTCGAATCCTGCCGGGGGCACTCATATAACCGCAGGTCAGAACATATTTTGGAGCTGAAGCCCGACGGACGACCAAGTCTCGTTTTCTGGGCACACCGTGTACAGGTTCGAAAGTGGGCAAATCGTCGATGACTCGTCGGTCATCGACGAAGAGGCCATTACCCAGCATATTCGTGGAAGCCGTAGCGCCCTTCAACCTCGACTGATCGCGCTGTTCGGAAATCGGCCTCTATTCCGATGCCTGGGATCGTCGATTCCAACGATGACCCGTATGACCACCTGCCGGCCGTGGGAAGTGGGTAGGAGACCTACCGTCAGACGACCGTTGACGTGAGGACGCGGACGGTGCTGACGTACTCGCCGGTGTTGTCGTCGACTTCGCTGACGGTGACATACGCGGTGCCGTCGGGCGCCACGGTCACCGCGGTGACCAACGCGGTGTCGACATCCAATACCTTCGTCGCCCCAGTGGACTTGATAGCCCACACTTGGGCACTCCCAGGCAAGGTGTCGAAACCGGATGAAAGCGTGACGTATGCCGTTCCATCGGGAGCCAACACCACGGGCCTGGGCGCGCGGCCGAAGATCCCGCCTGCTGGGTCGACCGCCAGGACTATTCCGCCGGGTGCGGTGATCGTCGCGATCGTCGTGCCACTTGACGTAAAGGCCAGCACCGTTACCTCGGGATCGCCGTTGGCATTCTCGGCGCTGGTGACGATGTAACCGTTACCTTTCAAGTCGATGGATCCTGCTACGACATCGCCTGCGATCTGCGCGGTGCGAGCGCCGGACGACAAGATGACCGCCGAGGTGGAAATGGCACCTGTGTTTTGGTCCACTGTCTGAACTATCTGAGCCGCAGCGCCTTTCAGTGTGAAGTAAACCCTGTGCTTAATGGTGGTGCCGACCGGCATGTCTTTGATCGCCGCGCCACCCGACGACGGGACGATTGCCACGTGATAGCGACCACTACTGTCGACGTAGCCGACGTATGCCTTCTTGTCGAATCCGACGGTGAGCGCGACGCCACCGATAGTGTCTACCGCATCGGCGATCTGACCGTTGATCGGCACGACGTGGGTCTTGCCCGCCTTCGCGATTCCTAAGCCATATCCCTGGCTGGTGACGACAGCCATGTACGTGGTGCCATCGCTTGCGACCACCGGTTGCCCGTAGGCGACTCCCTCGATGGCAGTGCTGGTTTGCAGCGTCGTGGCGGTCAGCGTGGTCACGTAAGTCTTGTGCGTCACGTAGTCGACGGTGGTCTGGTAAATCGCACCTTTGGCACCCGCGACGGTCAATCCGAGTCGCGCCCCGGGGATCACGCGTTCCGTGTGCGCGTTACCGGCGAACGTCAGCATCTTGGTTACGATCGCCTGCTCGTCGTCTACCACCGTGACCGCGACATAAGCCTTGCCGTCGGAGGAGATTGTGACCGGTCCGGACAAGCCCCCCGCACCCTCGACCGTGGTCGTCGTGTCCAAACCACTCGAATCGATTGCCAGGATGTTGACCTGCGCCAGGCTGTCCGCGTAGACGACGTAGGCACTGCCGTCGGGCGCCAGCGTGGGCGGTAAGCCGGACGTCGATCCGGCGATGTCATACGTCTGAGACGTGTTGGAAGAAGACACTCGGATCAATTGGTAGGCACTACCGGTGCCGTCCACATCGGTCAGAACGAACGCCGCGCCGTTCGAAGCGACAAGTATCGGGCTCGTCGTAGTGCCGGTCAGCGATCCTGCCGTCGTCGCGACACCCGACGTACTCACCGCCGTGATGATCGTGGTGTTGCTGGCTTCGTCATAGGTCGCCAAGAGCAGGCTGCCGTCCGGGCGCGTCGACGCCAAACCGAAGCCGCTCGGGGTGCCGGTGATGCTCTGCGATGTTGTGATGACACGGCCGTCTTTGTCCAGAACGCTCACACGAGTAGAGCCGTTCGGCTCCAGCGTCTGCGGATCAACATCCGCCGTCACCTGGTATCGGGTACCGAAGGCGCCCACGATGACATTCCCGATCGGCGCGCCCGGAGTCGAGGCAGTGGTGACAGGTAGCAAGGAGACGACTCGCATGCCGTCGTCAGAGGAGTAGTAGAGCTCGCGCCCGTCCGGAGACAACACGAGAGCGGGGTAGTAGCCCACCGTCGTCGCCCCGGTGGGCACGCTCGCGATCTGCGTGTTGTCGGCGGTGTTGAACACAAGCACGGAGTTAGTCGCGGTATCCACAGCGAAGAGCAGGGTCCCGTCGCTGTTGAAGGTCAGGCTGCCCAGTGTCTCTGGCGTGACTTGGATGGTGCCCACCAGTTTGTTGCTCGCATCGAAGACCCTGATAGTGCCGTCGGCAGAGTCATTCACGTAGACGCGGGTACCTGCCGGATTGATGGCAACGTCGGTGATGTACGTCCCCGTCGTGACCAGTTTGGCTGTAGTCGATGACGTGGCGAAGGTGTAGACGGCCGACGGTGCGGTCTGGGGATCGTCGGTGGCCAGGTCGGATACCACGTAGACCTTCTTGCCGTCCGCGGAGAACTCGATGTCATAGAACACGTCTGATGAACCGGGCAATTTCACGGTTCCGGTGATCTTGCCGGTGGCGGTCGCCACCTTGGTGACAACGGTGGTCCACGTGTCGGTTTTGGCGTCATACACCGCGCCCGTCGCCAGCAGTGTCTTGCCGTCCGGGGACACAGCGACGGAGACCGGATAGCGGCTGTCGCCGAAGTCGATCGGCGCCAGCACAGTGTTGTTGGTGGCGTCGATGACGTGGATCAGGTTAGTCGTGTCGTCCACGACGTAGACGCGCTTCCCGTCGGCCGTGACGGCAAGTGAGACCGGCTGCTGATCGAGTTGGATGGTGGCTACGGTTGTGCGATTGACGGTGTCGATCACGGTGATGGTCTTGGCCGCGGTGTTGGCGACGTACGCCCGTGTCTTCGTAACGGCGATTGCGTCCGTCGAGCCGCCGGTTGAAATCGGTCCAGCGTCAACCAACGGAGCCGGGTTGATTGCCACGTCTACCGTGACGGTCTGAATGTTGGCCGTCGTTCCGTCGGACACCTTCACGGTGAAATGGGCGTAATCAGTCTCAGGCGTCAAGCCCGCTACGACTCGTTGCGGTGTTGTCGGCGTGTACGTGAAGGCGCCGGTGGTCTTGTTGAACACCAGTTTGCCCTCGGCTGGGCCGGAAGCGAGCGCGTAAGAAAGCTTCTTTCCTTCAGGATCTTTGGCGACTATCTGCCCCGCCACCGCACCAGTTCTCGGGTCCGGTGTGCCGAAGGCCGAAGTCTCCACGACCGGTGGCTGATTCACCGCTGCGGCTGCAGTCGCTGTTGCGGTCGTCAGGCTGTTCAGCGTCTGCGATGCCGCCATCTGTGCGGCGGGCTGATCGGCTGCGCCTGCATCTGCGCCGGCGCCGAGGCGGCGGGTAGCGGCCATCACTATCCACGACAAGGGCGATTCCACGGGTGCGTCAGGGCCGGATCCCAGCAGTGCATTCGTCAACGCCGTGGTCAGCGAAGTGGTAAGGGTGACCGGCACCGCGTATATCGCCTCGACGACGGGAGCCGGGCTCGTCGTAGTGGCGACCGTGGTCGTCTCTCCGCTCGACGCAATGGAAGTCTGCACAGTGAGCGTCGCTCGAGCAGAAGTCGCCCGCAGAGACTCGGTTCGGGCGGTAGCGCTTTGCCCGCCGCTGGATCGTGCTTCGACTGCCGTCGTCGATGTCGACGAGCTAGTCGTCTTCACAGACTTAGGCGAGATAGAGCTGGATGGGGCTTTGGTTGTCAACGACTTCTTCGGCCTTGTGTGACGATCGAAAGACGTAAGCGCTCCTCCGGAGCTGGACACGACCACTCCTGGAGCGATCTCTTGGGTGGTCCCGGACGAAGTTGTTCCGCCTTGGGCACTCCCGGTCGGGTTGGAATTGTCAGTGCCGTCTTCCGGTTTGTCGGGTGAGTCGGTCGGACCGGTCTGTCCGACGTCATTTGTGTCGTCCGTGCTCGTTTGACCGGCGTCAGCGGACGGAGTGTCGTGTGCCTCCGACCCCGTTTCGGCCCACGCCACACAAGGGCTGCTTGCGATGGCGCAGCCGATCCCCAACGCAACCGCAAGAGCGCCAACTCGGCCGACATGACTGCTGTACCCCATGAATTTCCCTCACTGACCCCGTCGCTCTTACAGCGAACTCACCGATGGCTACAAGCTAACACCTAG
>JAJKIB010000170.1 GCA_021154745.1 Mycobacterium sp. | reverse complement strand
GTGAGCAAACGCTCGCTCGGAAGGTTCCCCTTGGTGACCCCGGCCCAAGCGTCCGTACCCCCTAGAAGCCGAGCCTGTTCGACGAGCACCTGACAAGCGAACGTTGCGTAGCCATGGCCCGTGTGGCCGCTGTCTAGCCAGTAGCCAAGGACGAAGTTCTTCGCGTCCTTTCTCACGAGATCGACCCGCCCGATGAGTTGCTCGTGCAGCCAGACTCCGAACGCAAGATCGTCATCGTCAAGGTCCCGGAGATCGACGGCAACGCTGTCGACGGACGCAGTCAGCATTTCTCGGTAGTCGCCGTGGGCCGTGAGGTGGCTCCGGTTCCTCTCCACGAGCGCGTAGTAGACGGGCGCTTGATCTGCGGTTAGTTCCCGAAGCAGCAAGCCTGGATGGGCAGTAGCCAGCATGTTGGGAGGGTAATGGGAGCCGTTCCCGCGTGAATGCCGCTTCACGAGGCGGTAGGCGGGCCGGGGCACGATCAACCCGGGGCCGCACCGGTAGGGTCACCGAATGAGACGTTCATTGTTCGCAACCTTCTCGTTTCCGGCAGGCTGACGCGGCATGAATGACTGCATCTTCTGCGCGGTAGCGGCAGGTGAATCGCCTTCCCTGCGCGTCGCGGAGTCGGACATGGCTATCGCGTTCCTGGACCTCAACCCGGCGAGCCGAGGACACACCTTGGTGATACCGAAGCGGCACGCCGACGACATCTGGAACCTATCCGTCGAAGACAGCGCTGCCACGTGGGCGCTCGTGCAGGAGGTCGCTTCCAAGCTAAGAGCGAAGCTCAACCCAGAGGGTATGACCTTGTTCCAGGCGAACCACCACGCTGGCTGGCAGGACGTCTCTCACCACGTTCATGTCGTGGATCGACTACTGACGATGTACTAACACGGGCTCACCTTTGCAGTTCCATGGAACCAAACGACCGCTCATGAGGGTCTAGGGGGCGATGCGCTTCGCCAAGCTCGGAGTCTGTCTTGTAGTCGTCTGCGCGTGTACCTCCGCGAGCCAAGCGACGAACCCGATCGTTGCGACGACCTCTGTTCCCAAGCCGACGCGGGTCGTGACCCAGCGGCAGCCGGACTGTGGAACGATCGACATCGGCGGGCCTAGGTACCAGACCCACCTCCGTCCAACCTCCGTCGAACCCGGCGACACGGTCACCGTGTCCGGGCCGACTTACCGCACAGAGGGTGGGAGGTTCGCACGCTCTTCCCGGGTAGAGGTTTGGTGGAACACGCTCATCCCCAATCCCACGGCGCGCGGATCGAACCCGGTCGTTGAGGGCTCACCCGTCTTCCGCCTCGCCACGGTACGAAACATGGATCGGTGTCGGTTCCACGTAACATTCACGGTCCCGGATGTTCGGCCAGGCGTGTTTCCGGTCCGAGCGTTCGTGTTTCACAGAGGCGGCTACGGGCTGTTCGCCTGGCAGCGAATCACCGTCGGATAGCCACTTGCGGGCGTCACGAACCGCGGTGAAGCCGGTGAGGGGCCACGTCGGGCGGTCGGGTCGGCTGGACCGATTGCTCCGGCGGATGCCGGATGCAGAGACACTTGGTGCCTCGTACACGACGCGACACTAGAACGCCAGTCCGTGATGACCGCTATCGTCCTTCGACGTGAAACGACACGACTGGGAAACCGAGTCCGAGAACTGGATCGCGTGGGCACGAGCGGCGGTCCGCCCAACTGATGTCGGGCACTGGTGACCTGACGCCCCGACGGCAGGGGGCGGGGTTGCGACGGAAATACGAGATCCCGCAGCAGAGACCTCTAGCAATCCGGGAAGAAAACCCGGCGCTCCGCGACGGTTCAGCGATGTCTACCCCAAGCCGACCACGGCGGTTTGGCTAGGGCTAGCCATGCGGAGAACAGCTCAGTTCGGCGATAGGGCCATGAGATGAGCGCTACAACAGCCGGGAGACAGGTCCTGACCGTGATATGCGCCGAGTGCGGGCGATCGTTCGCCTCGGCCATCCAGATGGATGCTCCGACGTGGGAAGCGATCCGCATGTCCTCCGGCCTGATGGAACGCTGCCCTCACTGCGGACGTTCCACACTGTTCAGTAAGAGCGATTACGTCTTCCTCTCAGCCTGAAGCTTCGTGGCGTTGACGCTCATCAGGACCGACCGTCCCCAGGCTCCGCTCGTCTCGACGTGTGACGCGCTGCCCAAACCTGAGATTTCTTGGCGCTCTTGCCCTGTATGTCGGGTTCCTGACGGAAGACCACGCATCCCGGGCCTACTGTCGCCGCGCCACACACGGGAGGTGCATACACCGTGAAGAACCAGACGCATCCGCTGGCAATCCGATGTGATCGCGACGGCGTCCTGTGGCTGTCGGGCGAGTTCGACATGGCGGAGATGGAGCGTTTCCTCCGGACCGTCACCGCCCAGGCCGATGGGCAGCGCGAAGTGGTCTTGGACCTCTCGGAACTGACGTTTCTCGACTCCTCGGGCATCGGAGCCATCCTGCGGTTCGCCCATTTCGTGTGTGCGGAGGGCCTTTTCCTCCGCAACCCCAGTGAAAGCGTTGGAACCGTTCTCGCGATGACGTGTATCGACAAACTGAGCGGCGTCACCGTCGGTCGTCAGCAGCACCCGTTGTCAGCGTGAAGCTGAGGCGTTGAGCTCCTCTCGGTGCGCGAAGGCTCTCTTGGATGCCCGAGGGTTCAGCTATGTCGCTTGGGGGCCCTTCTGCACCGGCGGCTCGATCGCGTCGGGCAGCTTCAATCGAGGCGCCTGGATGAAGCACAGTGCGGCGATCCACGCGGCGTCGAGCGCGAACAGCGCGAGCGACCCGGCATCAACGTCGGCCAGGCACCTCGTGTGCCGGTACGCATCGCACACCTGCGAGTACGCCGCCCACCCTGCGACGACGCCCACGACGATCGTGGCCGACCCAAGGACGCACAGGACCGAGGTGGACGCCCGCGATCTCCACGCCAGTCCCACCAACCCAGCGACGAAGGTGCCGACCGTCGCACCGACCATGGCTCCGTGCGGAAGTTGGTCGAGGTTTGAGGCCACGAGCCCCAATCCCACGATCCCTCCGACAACGGCGCCCAACAGTGCGAGACCAGCCGCTCGTGCTCCGACAGCGATGAAGACAACCCCGCCGCTCGCGCAGGTGATCATCCAGATGCTTCCGATGGATTCCTCGTGGACGAACGCCAGGGTGCTCAGCATCCAGCGACCTCACCATGCCGATCGCCGTGGACGCAACGCACGCGACAGCTTTGCAACACCGCGCCACAGGATCGACACCGAGCGTGGGACACAACAGGACCCCTCGCTGCCCCAGTCTCCAGCTCTGCACCCGGAGCGGTTGGTCGCAGAAATCAGCTAGCGAGACGCCCCATCGCGATCTCGTTCAGCATCTCGACGAGACTCTCACGCTCATCGGGGTCAAGCGTTCCCCGGTTGATGGCGTAAACGAGGTCGTCGAGGAGGTAATCGCCATCCCCGCTACTTCCGAAGAGGATCAAGTGGGATGTTGAGCCTCGCTCGGCCGGGCGGCCCAACGCGTGGCGAAACCGATCGCGGGCGCGGGGACTAAGAGCCGCCAGCGCAGCGCGAAGGTCGTCGCTCACGTCGGAGAACTATAGCGACCCGATTCTCTGAGGAGTCGAGACATCACGCCGCGATGCCCCAGAGTTTGGCTATGTCACTAGAAGGGAAACACCAGCGCGGTCACATTGAAGCACTGATAGCCCCCGAGCACGATGAACAGCACTGCGGAGGCGACGATGATTCCGGCCGCGCCCCATGCGGCTGAAGCAGCTCGCCTGGTGATTGCCGCGGCTGCGACAGCGACTAGCCCGACGATCACCGAGACTGCGCCGAGGGCAAGTGCGCCGCGCACCATCCCCTCTATCAAGTCGGCGCGACTCGACGGGCAAGCAGGGGTTGGGTGAGCGAGCGACCTGGCCCCGATGGCGAGGACGACACCACAAAGCGCGAGTACGAGCGACGCGACGCCCGCTGGTGCCCACCCGCGCCCCTTACGTCGTGACGCGGATTCCATCGCGCTCATTCAGCAAGTATGACGACGCCGAAGTTGATGGAGTTCCTAGTCTCCTCACGTAACGAGCTGGCACGCTCGGCTGCCCGAGGGTTCTGTTCCTTGGCCAAGGGCAGAGCATGTGGGCACGACCGAACGCTCGCCGTGAGTCATCTCCTAGAAGCAATCTCTCCGGATAGCGCGCTACAGAGGCGAGGCAATCCCGGGGCTGTTGCCAGGCTCGATGTCCCGCTTGTTCAGCCGCGTCTGTCCCACTCGGAGCACGATGGTTTGTGGGCGGGAGTTGCTTGCGATGTCGGATCGGCGAGAGGGGAGCCGCTCCGTCACGCGGCGCGGAAGCTGTGCATGCTTCAGCCCCATAAGGCAAGCCACAACAACAAGCATTGAGCGCATACGCGAACTGCTTGGCGGAAAGCCAGGCTTACTCGCACCCGATGCCGTCGCCGTCGTCGTCGAGTTGGTAAGGATCATCGCCCCACACCCGCGTGTAAGGCGCGTAGTACGGGCCGTCGCCCGTCCCCCCGGCGCAGTCGTAATCCACCCACGAGTGCAACGCGAAGTGCGGTGGCAGACACGCCGAATAGCCAGGGGTACAGGGCGGCGGTTGAACTACGAACAGGTTGACGACGGTTCCGGGCCTGACGTGTGACCCTGACTTCGGCATGGACGCGATCACTTGGCCGGGGGAAGCCCACAACTTGGTCGATACGGCGGGAACGACGTCACCCCTTCGGAGGTCTAGCTTCGCGAGTGTCTGGGTTGCTGCGTTCCCGGAGGTCGGGACAGGACCGAAGATTCCGCCTGTAATCCAGCGTGGCACCACAGGCAAGCCGTCAGACACGACGTAGGTCACGGTGGCACCCGGGGCTAGCTCCGTTCCCGGCTTCGGCGACTGCTGGATGACAGTGCCCTTCTTCTCCTTGGACCAGTCGTGTTGCCGCTTTGGCTTGTAGCCCTTCGCACGGACGGTCGCCTTCGCTTGGCCCTCGGTGTGATCCACGAGCGTCGGCACCAGGCTCGGTGAAGGCGGTAGTGCGGGAGGCTGGGGCGGGTGAGTTGAACCGATCGTGCACGCGCCGCAGAGCATCAGAACAAGCGCGAGCGCCCACCGCATCGAGCGAGCGTCGCCTGCGCCTAGCTAGCTTGTCAAACCAAGCGTCCCGTTTGCGACTGGAGCGACTGCACTTCGTCGTCGTTCGATGAGCAGCCGGGCAAGCGCGAAGATGAGTCCTACTGCCAGAAGAGCGGTCAGGACACGCATCGCCTTCTCCCGTAGTCGATCAGCGTTGTCGTTAGAAGTCTGGTGCCACGATGTTCAGCCGCACGACATCTGAGGCCCCAACGCTGGGGATCGTGTACTTGAAGCGCCAGGGCGCACGTCGTACGTCGGCGCTCGATGTCTCCCACTGCCAGGAAAGGTGACCGTCAGAATGGATAGCCAGCACCGCGATGCGCTCCCACGGCCCCTTTCCGTTGCTCCTCCACAACGCCGCGTGGTTCGCAATCCCAGGCGGTTTGAGGGTCGCGACGATATGTGGGCGATCACCGGATAGGTACGTCGTCGCGTCTCTGCAAGTGCCGCCTACTGATCCGATGCACGCATCGAACGATTCCAGTCCGAGTGAGGCACTCGGCGTGACGGCTTGAGTCTCGACTGGACTGGGCGCGCTGAGGTTGGATTGTGTGTGTCCAGTGCAAGCCGCGACAGTAAGGAGACCCAGGGCAAGGTGTCGCCCCACGCCTCGATTTCGCACCTTTGCATCATGCCCGACCGGAGGGCACGAACGAAAGAACACGAACTCCGATTCCGATTCCGATTCCGGCCTATGGCCTATCCCTGCGAGCGCACAACCGAGTTCCGTCCATCGAATAGCCGGGCCCGTCCACAAACCGCCCACGCGGAGGCCACCGCCTGGATCAGAATAGGCCGTTGTCGTGCGGGAGCTCGGTCTCGCGCTGCTCGACGCCGCCGACCGCGAAGCGTAGTCGAGGCGCGCATGGTTCCGTTTCAAGGTCTCGCGACGATCCGGCAAGACGACAGCGAGACGACGGTGCACCTTCGCGTGGACCACGTTGAGATGCCAGGCTTGCTCAACCGCGGCTCGTGGTTCGGCACGTTCGACGAGAGGGAGGTGGCGCCGTTACGCGAAGGTGAAGCAGTCGTCACGACGGAAGCGGGCGACGATGCTCGGATCATCATCACGAACGAGTACGCGGGATCGCGGCGACGCTTCAAAGGCAACGGCCCACCGCTGTCGGCGTCAACCGACGCTTAGTGACGCCACATCTTCCGCGAGACCGGCGGCAGCGGCTCGATGACCTTCTTCTCGCCGAACGCGTCGGCCTGGATAGCACGCGGCGGCGCCTCGCGAGTCCAGTCCCGGATCGCCCGCAAGTCCGCGTTCGTCGGATGCGCGTACACCCACTCGTATGCGGACGTAGCTGTGAGCCTGTTCATGTCGCGTGCGAACAGAGGCGGCACCGCACCCGACCGCTTCGGCGGTTCTTCGAGCAGCAGGACGAGCATGTGGTGTCGATCAAGCGGCAGCCGAACCTCGTCGGCGTTCCCGAGGCCACGACCGTAGAAGCTGTCGTCGCGGCGAGGCCGGCTCCAGAGCGTCACAGGCTCATCGCTCGTGACGAGGATCGGCTCGCTCATGCGCAGAATGATCCACCGACGCGCGACGAGCGCGGCGAGCACCTCGGCGCCCACGTGCAGGCCGGCCATCAGGCCCTCGTTCTGGTGCGGCTCGAACACCAACTTGTCAGGGTCCTCGAGCATTTCGAGCCACTGCTGAACCTCGCCGTCCGTGGGATCGCGGTCCATAGCGGCGCGCAGGCGCTCGCGCGCGTCGCTCGGGTCCTTCGACTCCATCGAGAGCATCAGCTTCTGACCGAAGTCGGCCATCGCGTTGTACTGGTGGCGAAACCGGCGGCTGCGGCCTACCTGGAACGCGATGAAGTTGAGGATCAGGCCGCGGTCTTCCTCGGTGGGCGTTGCGGTCGGTGCCGCCGCGATGCGCTCGAACGCAGGCGCCGCTTGCGACTCGAACTTCGAGAGGATGGTCTCGAGGTCGCTGGACTTGTCGCCGTGCACGTCGATGTAGGAGTAGAAGTCGGCCTGGGCAGAGAGCTTCTCGGTCGAGGCGATGTGCGTCGCTCCCGTGCCGCGCTGGACGGCGGCGAGGCGCTTGTTGTCGTCGGCGAAGCGGTTTAGGTAGAAGCGCGGCACCAGATGGTTCACCGCACGCTGCGGATCGGTTTCGCGTCGCTCGTCTCGGTTGCGCTTGCCCTTGATCACGCTGCCAGAGTAGCTCCGGCGTCGGACCGTCTACGCCGCGCGGCATGGCTACTGCCAGCCGACCTGGCGGTTCTGAACCTCGCGCTGCTGGCGCGGCCCGTCGCGCAGCGCGCTGTACGTGACCTCGATCTTCTGCATGATCGGCTCTTGCTGCCTGGGCGCCGGCCCCGGCCACGCGAAGAGCAGCGGCCGACCGTCAGCCTCGAGTTCCTGCGGCAGCGACCCTCTCCATGGCGCGCAAGGCTCGTCCTTCACGACCCAGTGCGCGAGCGCCGGCTGCTGCGGCCTCCACGTGAGCCTGACGTCGTGCACCCACACGCTCGCACCGACGCTGGTGATCGCGATAGGCGCGTCGGGTTGCGCGTCTCCTACGGGGACCCGAAGCCTCGACTCAAGGCGCCACGGCTTCCCCGCGAGCGCGACGTCGGCAGCCATCACGGCATTCGACCGCGAGCGCCGGTCGGCAGCGGCCTCGTCCTCGGCCCGCTGCTTGCGGCTGGGGCGGTCCGAGCGGCACCGAAGCAGCAAGGTGGTGGCGGCGACGATAAACAGTCCGACACCCGTGGCCGCCACGATGATGTCGGTCGTCTGGGATGCGAGAGGGTTCATCGGGCGAAGCTACACCCCGACCGGACGCCACCTGCGTCACTGTCGGACTACGCCGAGAACACAGGACGGAAGGCACGACCTGAGCCCGACGGTCCGGGTCAAGGCCGTGCCTTCGTCCTCGTCAGTCGCGGGACCATAGCGCCGATCGCAAAGTCAGACCGACGTGCCGGGCCCGTGACCTGCGGCAGAACATCTTTTTGCTTAGATGGGACGTCTCCGTGGAGAAGACGTCAGGCGAGCATCTTCATCGTCTCCGGTGCCTCGCCGGATCATGCGCCTGGCGTCCTCCTTCGTCGCACCCAGCCCGCGCCTGTACTTGGGTTTTGTTCCTTTACTGCTGGCGACCGAGATTTCCTCACGCGCCAGAACGCGCTGTACCTGTGTTGAATGCCAACCCTTTCCGGACTTTGAGCAATGGCCCTCGTCCTCCAAGGTCGCAGCGATGGAACGCAGACTCTTGCCGGACACGCGAAGCTCGTTCATGCGTTGGATGACGGCTTGCTCGGTCGGCTCGGGCACCAAGTGCCCCCCTTCAGTGGCATACCCGAAGGGCACCTGACCGCCGATGAATCCCCCCTTAGTCCTCTTTGCCTGTTTGCCCTTTCGGAGGCGCATGACGACTGTGTCTTTGTCCAGTTCAGCTAGAACGCCGCGCATCTTGCGCATCGCCTTACGCATCGGATCGTCAGGATCGTCTTGACGAACCTCACCGTCCTCAACCGTGTGGACGGCCTTGCCCGCGTCCCACAAGAGTCCGAGGGCTGCCTCTTAGACGTGCAACTCGCGGGCCAACCGGTC
>JAJKIB010000169.1 GCA_021154745.1 Mycobacterium sp. | reverse complement strand
CTGCCGGGGCCGTACCCGGCGCTGACCTTTCCGCCGGGCACCCGCGTCGACACTGCGACCGCCACGCCGTCGCGGCAGTGCCGCCGCACCCCGTCGATGACGGCCGCCCCCGCGTTACCCGAACCGACCGCCTGCAGCACGATGCCGCGCGCGCCTGCCGCCACACACGCGTCCATCGCGACCGCATCAGCCCCCGGATATACGGCGATGGTGTCGACCCGAGGCGCCTCAACGGCCGAGAGCGGGCCGAGAAACGGCCGATCCTTCGAACGCTGCGCGGCGAACCGCCCATCGGCGATGGTGCCCAGCACCTCGCCCGTGAAGCCGCGCAGGTCGCCCGTCGCGGCCTTCTGCAGGCCCAGCGGCTGCCACACCGAGCCTGCGAGAGTCACCAGCACGCCGAGGTCGCGGGCATTGGCGCTGCCCGCCAGTGTCAGCGCGTCGTGCAAATTCCTCGGTCCATCGGCGTCCGGCGCATCCGCACTGTGCAGCGCGCCGGTGATCACCACGGGTGCTGCGCCGTCGTAGGTCAGCTCGAGCCACAGCGCCGTTTCCTCCAAGGTGTCGGTGCCATGGGTGATGATCACGCCGTCGGCTCGGTCGTCCTTGCAGGCCGTCAGCACCGACGTGCCGATGTGATCCCAGTCCGCGGGTGTCAACTGCGAGCTGTCCACCGCCATCAGGTCGACGACGTCGACGTCGAGCCCTGCGGTCAGGTCCGCGCCGCCGCGGGTGGGTCGCTTCACGCCCTCGTCGTCACTGCTGGTGGCAATGGTGCCGCCGGTGGTGACGACGACGAGGCGACCCATGGGGGAAATCATTGCGCATGGGGGGCTAGGGGATGATGGGGGAGTGACTGATGAATCCCCGGGCTCGGCCGAGCCGGTGACCGATGAGGCGGAGGCGGCGCCCCCACAGAAGCGCCGGCTGCGGCTGCTGCTCACGGTCGCGGCGGTGGTGCTGATTCTCGACATCGTCACCAAGGTTCTCGCAGTGAAGCTGCTGACACCCGGCCAGCCGGTACCGATCGTTGGCGACACCATCACCTGGACATTGGTGCGCAACTCCGGCGCCGCGTTCTCGATGGCCACCGGCTACACGTGGGTCCTGACGTTGATTGCCACCGGGGTGGTGATCGGCATCATCTGGATGGGCAGGCGGCTGGTCTCCCCGTGGTGGGCCATCGGCCTCGGCATGATCCTCGGCGGGGCCATGGGCAACCTGGTCGACCGGTTCTTCCGCTCGCCGGGACCGCTGCAGGGCCATGTCGTGGACTTTCTGTCCATCGGCTGGTGGCCGGTGTTCAACGTCGCCGATCCGTCGGTAGTCGGCGGGGCGATCCTGCTCGTTGCGTTGTCGCTCTTCGGATTTGACTTCGACACGGTCGGCCGCCGCAAGGCGGACGCCTCATAGTGTCGACCCGTTCGATGCCGGTTCCCGAGGGCTTGGCGGGAATGCGCGTCGACGCCGGGCTGGCTCGGCTGCTGGGCCTGTCGCGCACCGCTGCCGCAACGCTCGCGGAGGAAGGTGGCGTCGAGGTGGACGGCGCCCTCGCGGGCAAGTCCGACCGGTTGACCGCAGGCGCGTGGCTGGAGGTACAGCTGCCGGAAGCGCCTGCGCCGGTGGAGAATACGCCGGTCGATATCGAAGGCATGGCGATCCTGTACTCCGACAACGACATCGTCGCGGTCGACAAGCCGCCGGGGGTGGCCGCGCACGCCACCGTCGGATGGCACGGGCCGACGGTGCTTGGCGGCCTTGCCGCTGCGGGTTTCCGGATCAGCACGTCGGGAATCCACGAGCGCCAGGGCATCGTGCACCGCCTCGACGTCGGAACCTCGGGCGTCATGGTGGTGGCGCTCTCCGAACGCGCCTACACCGTGCTCAAGCGGGCATTCAAGCAGCGCACCGTCGAAAAGCGTTATCACGCACTGGTGCAGGGCCATCCCGACCCGTCGAGCGGCACCATCGATGCGCCGATAGGAAGGCACCGCGGGCACGACTGGAAGTTCGCGGTGACCGAGCAGGGCCGACACAGTGTCACGCACTACGACACGCTGGAGGCGCACCAGGCGGCGAGCCTGCTCGACATCGAACTGGAAACCGGTCGCACCCATCAGATCCGGGTCCACTTCGCCGCGCTGCACCACCCATGTGCCGGCGACCTGACCTACGGCGCCGACCCGACCCTGGCGAAAAAGCTTCGGCTCCAGCGCCAGTGGCTGCACGCACGGTCGCTGGCGTTCGCGCATCCCGCCGACGGCAGGCGCGTCGAGATCACCAGTCCCTACCCGGCCGACCTGCAGCACGCGCTGGACGTGTTGCGCAGCCACGAACTGTGAGTGACGCCCGCAGATCCGGGTTGTTGTTCGGCGTTGGCGCCTATGCGTCATGGGGACTGTTCCCGGCGTTCTTCCCGTTGCTGAAGCCCGCAGGGGCGTTCGAGATCCTGGCCCACCGCGTCGTGTGGTGTTTCGTGCTCATGGTGGTGGTCGTCGCCGCGGTGCGCCGGCTCGGCGACCTCCGCAGGATCAGTCGGCGCACCTGGCTGCTGCTGACCGCTGCGTCCGCACTGATCTCCGTGAATTGGGTCATCTATATCTACGCCGTCAACAACGGACATGTGGTGGAGGCGGCGCTGGGCTACTTCATCAACCCGCTGGTGACCGTGGCACTGGGACTGCTCATTTTCCGCGAACGGCTCAACCGCGCGCAGTTCGGCGCGCTGGCGATCGCGGTGACCGGGGTGGTGATCCTGACGGTGGAGGTCGGCGCGCCGCCCGTCATCGGGCTCGGTTTGGCTCTGTCGTTCGGCCTGTACGGCGTTGTCAAGAAAGTGGTACCTGTCGATCCGCGGGTCAGCGTCGGCATAGAGGCGGCGATCGCGACGCCGTTTGCCCTTGCATTCATCGTTGCGGTGCAGGTCACCGGTCACGGCACGTTCACCAGCCAGGGACCCGGCCATGTTGTGCTGATGATTCTGTCCGGCGTGCTGACGGCGCTGCCACTGCTGTTTTTCGCCGCCGCCGCGCAACGGCTGCCAATGGTCACGATGGGTCTGCTCTTCTACCTGACACCGGCAATGCAGCTGACATGGGGCGTGGTCGTCGGCCACGAGCCGATGCCGGCCGCTCGCTGGCTGGGCTTCGCGCTGATCTGGCTGGCGCTGGCGGTTTTCAGCGCCGACGCATTCTGGCGGGCCCGTGTCGATCGGGCCGCCCTCGAATCGTCGTACCGGTGACACCATCAAGCACAGAGAACTTAGGAGGAATGGGGTCATGCGGTACTGCCTACTGATGCACTACCAGGAGGGTTCGGAGGTCGGATTGACCGAGGAGGACATGGCGCCGGCCATGGCAGCCTTCCAGCAATATGCCGACGATCTGTCGGCCGCCGGTGTGCTGATCGACACCGAGGTGCTCGAATCCGTCGTCGCCACCACCACCGTCACCGCCCACACCGGCACGCCCGAGATCCAGGACGGGCCGTTCGCCGACACCAAGGAGAAGCTTGGCGGCATCTTCGTCATCGAGGTCGACAACCTCGACGAGGCGCTGAAGTGGGCGCAACGAAACCCCGCCAACGCGTGGGGATGGATCGAAATCCGCCCGGTGGCGCGGACATACGCCGCCGACCGTGGGTGGTTCAACCCATAGGCGGGCGGGATGAGCCGGTTGCGCGAAGACCAACAAGCACACGCCCGGGTGGCTCAGCTCACCCGGGACTCCTACGGCAGGCTGCTGGCAGTCCTCGCGGCGCCGACACGTGACATCGCCGCCGCCGAGGACGCGCTGGCCGACGCACTCGAACGAGCGCTGGCCCGCTGGCCCGACGACGGCATCCCGGCCAATCCCGAAGGGTGGGTGCTCACCGTGGCGCGCAACCGATTACGTGATGTGTGGAAGTCGTCAGGCTACCGGATGACCGGGCCGCTAGACGAAAGCGACTACGCCTCAACACCTTTGGAAGACGAGATGCCCGCCATCCCCGACCGGCGGCTCGAGCTGATGCTAGTCTGCGCTCATCCCGCGATCGCTCCGAGCATTCGCACACCGTTGATGCTGCAGTCGGTGCTTGGCGTCGAGGCCGCCGCGATCGCCACCGCGTTCGCGGTCGAACCCTCGGCCATGGCGCAACGGCTGGTACGGGCCAAGAAGCGCATCCGCGATGCGGGCATCCCGTTCGTGCTGCCGGAACGCGACGACCTCGCCGAGCGGCTTCCCGCAGTGCTGGAGGCGGTGTACGGCGCCTACGCGATCGACTGGCAGCTCGCCCCGCAGGGCGCACCGATCGAATCGCTGTCCGCCGAGGCGCTGCACCTGGCACTGGTGCTCACCGAGCTGCTACCCGACGAGCCGGAGGTGCTCGGCCTGGCCGCGCTGATGTGCCTGTCGGAGGCGCGCAGGCCGGCCAGGCGCACCGCCGACGGCGCGTTCATCCCGCTCGACGAGCAGGACACCAGGCTCTGGGACAAGGTGCTGATGGCGCGCGGTGAGGCGCTGCTGCGCCGCGCCCATGACCACCGCAGGCCCGGCCGCTTCCAGTACGAGGCGGCGATCCAGTCGGCCCACTGCAGCAGGGCTACGCAGGGCAAAGTTGACCTCGTCGCGCTGCGAAAGCTGCATCGCGCCCTGCTGCGGGTGGCGCCGTCGCTCGGGGCGGCGGTCGCCTCGGCGGCCGTCGACGGCGAGATCGACGGCCCCGATGCGGGACTTCGCGCGCTGGACGCGATCGGTGACCCGGCAGTTGAGCGGTTTCAGCCAGCCTGGACGACGCGAGCATATCTGCTGGCCGAGGCGGGGCGGGTCGCCGACGCCGCGGAGGCCTATCGCCGGGCCATCGAACTGACCGATGACGCCGGGGTGGCCGGGCATCTCTTGCGGCGTTTGCAAACAGTGACTAGTTGACCTGTCGCTAGCAAGGCCATAGCGTTTGCTCGTGGAGAGTGACACAGGGCCCTTGCCCGCCACCCGTGGACGGGGTCGTCCGGTGGGTTCTGACTCGGCCGAGACACGCGCGCGCATTCTTCGCGCGGCACGCGAAGTGATCAACGAACGGGGCTACGAGGCGGCCAATTTTCAGGCCATCGCATCACGCGCCAGGTTGAGCCGCCCGACAATGCACTACTACTTTCACACTCGCGAGGAAATCTACGACTGCCTCATAGCGGAGGCGTATTCGATTGTCGTCGACTGTATTGCGCAGGCAAAATGCCAGAACACGCTGCTGAATCAGCTGTCGACATTCGTGACGGCCGCGTATCGATCGGGTTTTGCCGACCGGTCGATGCTGCGATTCACGGTCACGTCCCGGCTAGACTTCCACCGGAGTGCGAGCCTGCGGGACGACCCCGGTCCGGTCGTAGCGGCAGTGCAGGGCTTCTATGCCTCGATGGTCGATGATGCGATCGGCCGCGGTGAGATTCCTGCCGACACCGGCACGGTGGCAGTGGTGAACATGTTGGTCGCGATGTTTCTGGGGATGGG
>JAJKIB010000168.1 GCA_021154745.1 Mycobacterium sp. | reverse complement strand
GGCGGGGTATTAGTGCCCAGCGAGCATCACATCGGCGAGTTTCACAACTGGCTGCAGGCAAAGCTGACGAAATGACCGCGTCAGGCCGGTCAGTCGAGGTGGCCCATCCGTTGGCTGATGGCCGCCGCGGCGGCGACCACATCGGGCGTCACCTCGCGCATTCGTTCTTCGGTGAATCGGTAGACCGGACCAGAAACACTAAGCGCTGCAATGACACTGCCGGTGTGGTCGCGCACGGGCGCGGCGAGCGCATTCAGCCCCTCTTCCAGTTCCTCGACCGAGGATGCATATCCGTTGCGTGCGGCCGCCTCGATCTGCGCCTCGATTTCACGTTGCGACGTGATCGTGTGCTTGGTGAGTCGGGTAAGCGCCGAGCCCGCCAACACTTCTCGGCGCTCTTCGGGGGTCATGTACGCGAGCAGCACCTTGCCGCTGGAAGTGGCGTGCAACGGGGTCAGCTCACCGACCCAGTTGTGCGTAGCCACCGCACTCGGCCCGCGCGCCTGGTCGATGTTGACGACGAAATGCGACCGCCGCACAGCGATGTTGACGGTTTCGCCGAGCTGCGCGGCGAGCTGTTCGCAGACCGACCGGGCCTGCCCGGTGACGTCGAGTTGGCCGGGCACCGCGCTGGCCAGCCGCAGGATGCCGAAGCAGAGGCGGTACTTTCCGCGTTCTTGGGTCTGCTCGACCAGTTCGCGTTCCTCGAGCGCGGCGAGCAACCGGAACGCCGTCGACTTGTGCACGCCGATGTCCGTGGCGACCTCGCTGACACCGGCTTCACCGCGTTGGGCGAGGATCTCCAGCACGCTGATGGCGCGGTCGACCGACTGCACACCGCCGGCGCCTTCACCTCGAGGGTTGCTCATAGCGCAACTATACGAGACTCCGTTGCACATAGAGAAACCTGATGCGTATCACGCGCCAGGGCGATAGCCTTTTCCCACGATCCGCAGAAGGACAACGATGAAATCTACGCGGTACGACTTCGTAATCGTCGGCGGCGGATCGGCAGGATGCGCGCTCGCCAACCGGCTGTCAGCCGACCGGGCCAACAAGGTTCTGGTTCTGGAAGCGGGCCGCAACGATTCGTTGTGGGACGTGTTTGTGCACATGCCTGCAGCGCTGCCGTTCCCGATCGGAAGTCGTTTCTACGACTGGAAATACGAGTCCGAACCCGAGCCGCACATGAACGGGCGCCGCATCTATCACGCCCGCGGCAAGGTGCTGGGCGGATCCAGCAGCATCAACGGGATGATCTTCCAGCGCGGCAATCCGATGGACTACGAACGCTGGGGCGCCGACCCCGGCATGTCCGAGTGGGACTACGCGCACTGCCTGCCGTATTTCAATCGGATGGAGAACTGCCTGGCCGCTGCTTCCGACGACCCGTACCGCGGGCACGACGGTCCGCTCGCGCTGGAGCGCGGGCCGGCGACCAATCCCTTGTTCGAGGCGTTCTTCGCCGCAGCCGAACAGGCCGGGTATCCCCGCACAGATGACGTAAATGGTTACCGGCAAGAGGGTTTCGCGAAGTTCGACCGCAACATCCGCAACGGCAGGCGGCTGTCGGCCGCCCGCGCCTACCTGCATCCTGTGATGCGTCGACCGAATCTGGACGTGATCACGAGGGCGTTCGTCGAGCGGGTGGTCTTCGAGGGCAAGCGCGCAGTCGGCGTCGACTACCGGCACCTGTTCGGCGGCACCAAGCGGGTTGGCGCCGGCCAGGTCGTGCTGTGCGGAGGGGCGATCAACAGTCCCCAGTTGCTGCAACTCTCCGGCGTAGGCAATTCGGCAGATTTGCAGGCCCTCGGCATCGACGTCGTGCATGACCTGCCCGGCGTCGGCGAGAATCTTCAGGACCACCTCGAGGTGTACATCCAATACGCCTGCAAGCAACCGATTTCCATGCAGAAGTACCTGAAATGGCGCTACCGCCCGTGGATCGGAGCCAATTGGCTGTTCTTCCGTCGCGGGCCC
Organism: Mycobacterium sp.; assembly: GCA_021154745.1. Taxonomy (GTDB): domain Bacteria; phylum Actinomycetota; class Actinomycetes; order Mycobacteriales; family Mycobacteriaceae; genus Mycobacterium. Next base: position 3,352 of record JAJKIB010000168.1, on the reverse strand, counting down.
GGTGCGACAAATCACTTCGAGGGCGGGGGGTTCGTCCGCAGCAACGACAACGTCGCCTACCCGAACCTGATGTTCCATTTCCTGCCGATCGCGGTCCGCTACGACGGCTCGTCGCCGGAAGGCGGCGACGGCTATCAGGTACACGTCGGCCCGATGTACGCCGATACCCGCGGCAGCGTGAAGATCACCAGCCGTGACCCGCGGGTACATCCGGCACTGCGGTTCAACTACCTGTCCACCGACCAGGACCGCCGGGAATGGGTCGAGGCCGTCAGGGTGGCGCGCGCGATCCTCAACCAGCCCGCGATGGTGCCGTTCAACGGCGGCGAGACCTCCCCCGGCCCGAGTGTGGAAACCGATGAGCAGATCCTCGATTGGGTCGCACGCGACGCCGAAACAGCTCTACACCCGTCGTGCACGGCCAAGATGGGCACCGATGCGATGTCGGTGACCGACCCGCAGACGATGGGCGTGCACGGCGTCGAGGGCCTGAAAGTCGTCGACGCGTCGGTGATGCCGTATGTGACGAACGGCAACATCTACGCGCCGGTGATGATGGTCGCCGAGAAGGCGGCGGACCTGATTCTCGGCAATGAGCCGCTGCCGCCCGCGACGGTGTCGTTCTACCGGCACCAGCCCAAACAGCAGGTCACCGACCAGGAACCGATCAGCCGCAACTGATTTCGCCGTTCTATCGGCGCGCGCAGCCGGGTCGCGGCGCACAAGGTTGGTTTACGCCAAGCCTTCGCTTGTGAGGTTCGCCGCGTCGGCCTCCAGTTCGGCGAAGGTCATCTGCAGCAGGGTCACTGAGTCGTTGACCGCGCCGACGTCTCCGTCGTCTAGGGAGACGCCGATGGTGCGTGCGGTCGCCGCTAGCTCGAGCAATCCGGCGTACACGGTGGCTACCTCGTCCACCGCAGCAATGAGTCTGTCGAGGAGTTTGGCCCGTCGCGACATCAACCGGGCGACCGTCTTGTTGATCGACTCTGCCGCGTGCTCGCCCTGGCCGGATACGTTGCGGGCGGCCGAAATCGCCTCGTCGAGCGCATCCACAGCGACCGCCATCTGCAATACGGAAGGACGGGCGGCATCAGCCGCGGCCAATGCGTCTTGCGCCTTGGGCTGCACGACCTCCGGTAGCGCATTGCGCTGCAGTGCCCGCAATGAGCGCACATGACCGTCGAAAACGTCGATCAGCCCGTGCTGCCGCGTGCCGACACGCAGCGGCGCCGGTGTCTTGCGATACTTCGTTCCAAGAGCAGTGAACACTGCTGCGGTGCCCAGCGTGACGGCGGCGCTGGCGGCGGCCAGCGGGACGGGGGCGCCGCACGACCACGTCATTGCGCCGTCGAAGGCCGTTAGCAGCAGTACCCAGGGGTCGCGCATGCTCGCCTGCAGGCGAGCTCCAAAGCCGTTGTGCACCATCAGAAGTTCGACAGGACGTTGGTGAATACAGTGTCGATGGTCAGCGGGTCGGTGGCGTCGTACGCGGCGGCTCGCGAGGCGTCGGAGATGCGTTTGAGGGTGTCGAGGTCGGCGTCTTTGCCGTAGGCGATGGTGAAGACCCGGATGCCACCCTCGGGGGCTTGGTCGGTGAATTGGCGGATCAGCCCGTCCAGATCGGTGTCGTCGGGGTTCTCGTTTTTTCCGTCGGTCATGACCACGATCGCGTTGATCGTGTCCGCACGCGCGGTCTTGCGCACCTCCTCGGCCGCCCTCCTCGTGACGGCGTATAGCGGTGTGCCGCCCGACGGCATCAGCTGCTGGATCCGGTTGGTCATCTCGTTACGCTGGGAGCCGAGCGGCTCGATGGGCAGATACTGCCAATACACCTGGCCTTCGTCGGGAAATGCCCACAACCCAACCTCGTCGGTGTCGGACAGCTGGGCCAGGCCATGCACCGCCGCGGCCTGAGCGAGCTCCAGCCTGGTCTTGCCCGCGCCTGCCGCTTGTCCCATTGACCCCGACACGTCCAGCACCAGCAGCAGGTGCGCTTTCTTGCGTAGTTCGGCCCAGGTGGCGCGGACCGCAGCCAGGACCGGCGGGCTCGGCGGGGCGAGTGTGGGAATGCCGATGTCCTCGCGCACGTAGTTGCTGTCGGTGACTGCCTTACCGGGGTGGCCGTCGTAGCTGCGGAATCCGGCGTTGGCGAACATCTCCTGCTGGGCGGGCTCGCGCAGGAAGGCCATGAAGTCCTTGGCGCCGGCCTGCTTGCCCGCATCGGACCAGGGCGCCTGCAGCACCGCGAGGGGGTTGTCGCTGTTGAGCGTTCCCTCTTTGGGGTAGATGGCCACCAGCGGCACTCGCGGCTTACCGTGCTGACCCGCCGTGTCAAGGTCTCCGGTGGGGTTGCCGCTGTTGTAGTCCAGGACCGACTTCTCCTCGACAGTCACCGCACCGACATAGCCCAGCGCCGATCCAGCGTCGTCGGCCCGCTGCAGGTTCGTCAGAAAAGTGAGCGCGGTGTCGCCGTAGTGTGAAACCGACTTCTCCACGCCGGCAACGAAGTCGCGCACGCCGGGGGCCTTGAGGGTGTCCAGCGTCAGGTCGCTGGACGTGCCGGTGGCGGCCACGAACACCCCGACCGTCGCGGAAAGGCCTGTTGTGGAGATGTTGGGGTTGGTCTTGCCCAGCTTGAACATCCCCCATTCGGGGTGACCCTTGGCGCCCCACCCGTCAGGATCATTGGCGAGATGCAGCAGATCGGCCCAGCCGATCGCCGCGTCGGGCCACCCCAACGCCCGCGCCATCGGCTCGGGCATCGCCAGCACGATCGGTGTGGAGACCACCGACTCCGCCGTCGCCGGCAGGATGTCGGGCCGGTCGTGCGCGGCGCTGTCGTGGCGCAGCAGTTGCAGCCAGGTGGACGCCGCCGGCGACCATGCATCCGGGGCCGGGCCCCACACCGCATCCCAGCTGACCTCGGCAAGCCGGGACTCGGCGATACCGGAAGCCATTGCGCTGACCGCGATTCCGTAGCAACTTCCGTTCACAAGCCGGTCGGAGGCGTTGTATCGGTTGGCGACTTCACCCATCAAGTCGGCCTTTTCGACCGACGCCGTCACCACGACAGTGGTGCAGCCCGTCCGCGGAGCGGCGGGCTTGTCGTCACGCCGGTTCCACCAATAGGCCACGCCGATGACCATCAGCCCCGCGATTGCCGCGGCTAGCAATGCCCTGCCGTTAGTGGCCATTTGGCGCCTCCCTTCAGGTCGGCGGCATCGTCATCACCGTGTGTCGTGCGATCAGCGATGGCGGGAAATGCACATGATTCTGGAGCCGGAACCCTTGCGGCATCAGGGGATTCACGGGGTTTACGTCGGCTTGGTGCAGGCTTCCTCACCCGCCAAAG
>JAJKIB010000167.1 GCA_021154745.1 Mycobacterium sp. | reverse complement strand
TCAAGTCCCTCATTCACTGCCAGGGTTCCTGCGCATTCATGATGGCGATCACCGCGGGACTCCTTCCCGACGTGTCCATGGTGATCTCGAACTCGTCGGCGCTGCACCCGGTCATGCCGTGGCAGGCGCGGCTGAAACTTCCACTCGCCGTGGCCTTTTTGAACCACGAGAAGGTCAGCGGCATCAATCCGCAATGGGGCCTGCATGCGCCGCGGCTGCTGCCCAAGATTCTCGACTGGTACGTCAAGGCCACGCATGACGAATGCGACAACGCGGTGTGTAACCACACCAGCTTCATGTACGGCTACGGCCACCCCACCCTGTGGCGCCACGAGAATCTCAACGACGCCACCCACGAATGGATCAAGGGAGAGTTCGGCCAGGTGCCGATGTCGTACTACGGGCAGATCGCGGACTCGTCAGCGGCGGGAGAGATGGTGTCGACGGGGACCTACTCCGAACTGCCCCCGCTGTTCACCGCCAAGGCGCCACAGACCGACGCGCGCTTCGTCTTCATGACCGGCGATAGGAATCAGACGTTCCTGCCGGTGGGCATGGGCCGGACCTATGAGTACTACGAGCGGCACGCGCCCGGCAGGCACACCTTCCAAAAGTTCGCCGGCTACGGGCATCTCGACGTGTTCTTGGGGCAGTACTCACACCGCGACGTCTTCCCGTTCATTCTCGACGAATTGAGCAAGCCATGGTGATGGAAGCGAATCGCGCCGGGAGCGCCGAACCGGTCGCGGCACCGACCGTCGGCGAAGTTCGGCAGAAGCTGAGGGTCGCCCGACCGGGTCTGCGCTTCAGCGAAGTGATGACCGGGATGATCACCATGGGCCTCACGGATCCCGTTGAGGGATACCAAAATGACGCCGCCATCGCCATGCGGCTACACGCCACAGTCACATTGCCGAATCTGCCCGCGTTCATCAAAGATCCCAACCACAAGGGACAGTGGTGTGCAACGGGCTCGATACCGGTGCTGGGCGGTGACATAATCGACATGGGCAACGGTGATTTCGGGCTGTTCCACCGTGCGATCCGCGCGGGCAAGGGCGTGCGCGAGCTGGTCTACGACACCGAAATCTCTGTGGGCGGTCAGCAATACAGGATGCGCGGACGCAAATATGTCGAACCGTCGCCGCCGTGGCGGGTGTGGCCGGCGACCACCACGCTGTACGTACAACTGTTGCCCTCCAACGCCGCAACCGACGAGCCGGTGGCGGCCGGAGTCCTTCGATTGACGCTGTGGGCGTTCATCCGGCAGCTCCTCTCGATGCAGGTGATCGGCGACGTCGGGTGGTTCGACAGGTGCACCCACAGGCTGTCGTTTTACCGGTTCTTCGTGTCGTCACTGGTCAACACCTACATCAAGGGCCGGCGGTGGTGAGCGGCGAGGAGCGCGCCGACGTCGTCATCATCGGCAGTGGGTTCGGCGGCGCCGTTGCGGCCTGCCGCCTGACCGCCCCTGGCCGGAGTGTGGTGGTGCTCGAACGCGGGCGCGACTGGTCGCAGACCAAGACACCGCAGCGCCCCCGCGATTATCTCTACTCCAGCAGGATGCCGCACCGCCTCAACGGCTGGCTCGACATCCGCTTCCTCGACCAGATGGTGGTCGCCACCGGTGCCGGTGTCGGCGGCGGCTCGCTGATCTACGCCAACGTGTGCGTGGACGCACCCGAGCGGGTCTTTAGCAGCGGCTGGCCCTCGCAGATCACCGCGAAAGCACTTGCCCCGTACTACACGCGTGTGGCCGACGTGCTTGACCCGCAAGAGATTCCGTTGGGCCAGATCAATCCGAGGATGGCCATGCTGGACAAGGCGGCGGCCGAAATGGGGCTGGCCCACCGCTACCGCAGGTTGCCGCTGGCGGTGAAGTTCGATTCAAACGGGCCCAATACCGACGGCAAGCCGTGGCTCAATCCCGGTCAGTACGCACCCGGCACCTGCGTGCACTGCGGCAATTGCGTGATCGGATGCGAGCACGGTGCGAAGAACACCCTCGACAAGAACTATCTCGACCGGGCCAAAGAGGCAACCATAAAACCGTTGTCCATGGTGACCCACATCGGAAAGGAGCCGAACGGCGCGTGGCGGGTGCACTATCTCGACGTCAACGACGGCCGGTGCAAGCGTGAAATAGTCGGCAAGATAGTCATTCTCGCGGCGGGCTCGATCGGGTCCACCGAGATCCTGCTGCGCTCGCGCGACGAATTCCGCACTCTCAAACAGCTGCCCCGAGCGCTCGGCAGGGGATGGAGCCCCAACGGTGACTTCCTCACCCTGGCCCGCTACCGGGATCGGAAACAGCCGCTGCTCGAGCCGACCAAAGGCCCGACGATCGGTGCGGTGATCGATCTCCTCGACGGCGTCGATCTCCCCGACGACAACACGATCGGCTACGACGGGCGGATCTACGTCGAAGACGGCGGTCTGCCGAACTTCGGGGCGCATCTACTGAAGTCCTGGAAGGACGCCGGCGGGCTGAAGGAACGGCTGTACCGAAAAGCCAGTTCGCTCACCGACTTCAGTGACATGGTCCCGTGGTTCGGCCAGTCGATCGACGGCGCGGACGGCGAGTTCTCGTTGCGGAGCAAGTACATCTTCTGGCGGGCCAGGACGCGGCTGGACTGGAATCCACAACGCTCGGTGAGCGTGCTGGACACGTTCAACGACGTCCATGTGGCGATGACACTCGCGACGGGCGGCGAGCCGATGCCGTTGGCCACGTGGCGTCGCCTCCGGATGCTGGTCACACCACATCCGCTCGGGGGCTGCAACATGGCGGCGGCGTCGGGAGCCGGCGTGACCACACACACCGGAGAGGTGTTCGGTCATCCGAACCTGTTCGTGATGGACGGCTCGGTGATTCCGCGGGCGATCGGCCGCAATCCGTCCAAGACCATCGCAGCCATCGCCGAACGCAACTGCGAAAGACTGGATGACGAGCTGTCTCGTCGTCTTAACGGTGCTGCGGCGGTTTAGCGCGGGGACATGCCGGCCGCGCGGTACGCGGCGTCGACATACGCCATGTTCTCGACGGCGTCGGTCGTGTCGAGCGGCAGCGGCGCCCCGTGTTGCAGATGGGCGGCGACCGCCTCGAGTTGATAGGTGTACGACGGGCGGGTGCCCAGCCGCTCGACCGTGCTGCCGTCCGGCGTGTTGATCGTCAGCCGGTCGTCGTCGTGGGGCTTGACGAAGTTGTGCACCAACAGATCTCCGCGCGTGCCGACGATGCGGAGCGTGAACGTGTAGTCGTCGGCGATCATCGAGTTCGCGCTGAGGCCTGTCGCTCCACCGGGGAACGCCAGCTCCACGTCGCACCATGCGTCGACGCCAGGGCTGCGCTGGTCGGCATGGGCTCGGACGACCGACGGATGCCCCAGCCGCCGCATGACATGCAGGCCGTAGCAGCCCAGATCCATCAACGCGCCCCCGGCCAACTCCAGTGACCACCGCGGGTCGTCGTCCTCCGGTGCTGGCATGGCCATCCGCACCTCGACATGAACCAGCTCACCGAGCGTGCCGTCGCCCGCCAGTTCCAGCGCGCGGCGGGTCACCGGATGAAACAGGTAGTGAAATCCCTCCATCACGGTGATTCCTGCGGCGTTGGCCGCCGCGGCGACCCGCTGCGCCTCCGCGCGGTTGCGGGCGAACGGCTTCTCGGTCAGCACCGGCTTACCCGCCGCGACCGCCGCCAAATTCCACGGCGCGTGCAATGCATTGGCCAGGGGGTTGTACACGATGTCGACGTCGGGATCATTGACCACGTCGTCGTACGACGACAAAACGCGTTCCACGCCGTGCTTTTCGGCGAACAACTGCGCCCGCCGCCGGTCACGCGCCGCCACGGCGACCAGCCGATGCCCCAGGTCGTGTGCGGGCCCGACGATGGCCAGTTCGGCGATCCGCGACGCACCGAGCACGCCGATCTTCAGACTCATTCTCGACTCACGCTCGCTCCGGTCCTCGCTTCGGGCGGGAGACTCATACCGGCACAGAACGGCAGACGTCAGTCATGTAGGCCACGCTGGTTCGCACGTCGCGTACCGGTCCTTCATCGGTCGGCTCGCCCTCGAGGATGGTGTCCTGCTCCATGACGAACCAGCCGTCAAAGCCGTTGCCGCGCAATGCCGTGACGATTCCCGCGATGTCGACGTCGCCGCCCCCGAGAGGCGTGTACATGCCCTCCCGCACCGCCTCGGTGTAGGTCAGGTCACCGGCTTGAACGCGGGTCGCCAGGCCGGCGTCGACATCCTTGAGATGGGCGTGGGCGATGCGGCTGGGCACCTCGCGGGCCAGCTGCAGTGGATCGGTTCCGCCAATCAACAGGTGGCCGGTGTCCAGGCACAGCTTGATCTGCGAACCGGTCAGCACGCGGTCGACGTCGCTGTGAGTCTCCACCATCGTGCCGACGTGCGGGTGCAGCACCGCGAGCACGCCCTTCTCCGCCGCTGCCGCGGCCAGTAGATCGAGATTGTCCAGCAGGGTTGCCCATTGGTCGTCGTCGAGTGTCGGCCGGGAGTCGTATCCGTCGGTGCCGGTTGCGGCGGCCAGCACGAGAACGTCGGCCCCACAGGCCACCAGTGCGTCGAGCGGGCCAGCGATGTCTGGCAGCGGGTCGTGCCCGGCACCGTGCAGCAGCACCGGCGCGAAGGTGCCCACACAGCTCAGCCCGTACGAATCCAGCAGCGCAGTCAGCTCGTCGGGATCCGACGGCAGAAAGCCCTCGGGACCCAGTTCGGTTGCGGCCAGCCCTACGTCACGCATCTCGGCCAGTACGCGTTGGGGGTCCAACTGATATCCCCACCCGGGCACCTCACACACACCCCAGGAAATTGGCGCGCCAGCGATTTTCATCGCGACCTCACATCCTGGATGCGGACGGGGGCGCCCCGTTTCAACGACTCTGTCGCCGCTTCCGCCAGCCACGCGACTTCGACGGCGTCGGCGACCGTGCACGCGGGGGCGGCGGTGCCATTGACCACGTCGACGAAGGCGGTCAGTTCGGCGCGAAATGCGTCGGTGAAGCGGTCCATGAAGAAGTGATGCGCCGGGCCGGCCGGAAACTCGTTGTCCGGATCGACATTCCGCACCGGTGCACCCTGATCCCAGCCGGCGACCACGGTGTCGTGGAAGCCGTGCACCTCCAGCCGGCAGTCGTAGCCGCGGCCGTTGTAGCGGGCCGCGGACACCAACCCGAGCGTGCCCTGATCGAACGTCACCACCACCGCGGCGGTGTCGACGTCGCCGTACTCGGTGAACCGCGGGTCGCCCTGCACGCTGCCGGTCGCGTACACCTCGACGGCCTGTTGCCCGGTGATCCAGCGCAGCACGTCGAAATCGTGGACGGCGCAATCGCGAAAGATGCCGCCGGAATCCGCGATGTACTCCATCGGCGGGGGAGCGGGATCCATGGTGGTGCTGCGCACGGTGTGCAACAGGCCCAGCGAGCCGTCGTCGACCGCGCGCTTGGCGGCGGCGAATGCGGCGTCGAACCGACGCTGATAGCCGACCTGCACCGGCACTCCGGAGCGGGCGATCACCTCGGCGACCCTGGCGCTTTCCGC
>JAJKIB010000166.1 GCA_021154745.1 Mycobacterium sp. | reverse complement strand
CGCTGGCGCTGGGCAAGTCGTTCTCGGCGTCGAAGTTCTGGGACGAGGTCATCCGTTACGACGCCACCGCGTTCATCTACATCGGGGAGATCTGCGCGTATCTGCTCAACCAGCCGGCCAAGGACACCGACCGCAAGAACAAGGTGCGGGTAATCGCCGGCAACGGACTGCGGCCGTCGATCTGGGACGAGTTCACCGAGCGATTCGGCATCGAGCGGGTGTGCGAGTTCTACGCGGCCAGTGAAGGCAACACCGCGTTCGTCAACGTGCTGAACCTCGACAAGACCACCGGGATCTGTCCGACGCCCGTCGCGTTCGTGGAGTACGACGCCGACACCGGCGAACCGGTGCGTGACGACAACGGCCGGGTTCGCAAGGTGCGCAACGGCGAGCCGGGATTGCTGTTGTCCAAGGTCAGCAATTTCCAGCCGTTCGACGGCTACACCGACAAGAAAGCAAGCGAAAAGAAGTTGGTACGCAACGCTTTTCGCGAGGGCGACGTCTGGTTCAACACCGGCGACCTGATGCGCTCGCAGGGCTTCGGACACGCGTCGTTCACCGATCGGCTCGGCGACACCTTTCGGTGGAAGGGCGAAAACGTCGCCACCACCGAGGTCGAGGCCGCGCTGTCCACTGATCCGCAGGTCGAGGAGGCAACGGTGTTCGGCGTCGAGGTGGAGGGCACCGGCGGGCGCGCCGGCATGGCGGCCATCCAGCTCAGGGAGGGCCAGGAGTTCGACGGCAAGGCGCTGGCCAAGGCCGCCTACGAGCGGCTGCCCGGCTATGCCGTGCCGCTGTTCGTCCGTGTCGTCGGCGAACTGGCGCATACGTCGACCTTCAAGAGCCAGAAGGTCGACCTGCGCAAGGAGGGCTACAGCGCGGACATCGACGACCCGATCTACGTGCTGGCTGGCCGCGACGAGGGTTACGTCGACTTCTACGACGACTACCTAAAAGAGGTCGCCGATGGAAAGAAGCCGAAGAACTAGCGACTTGGGCGCGCTTACGGACGCTGAGCGGGCTTAAACGCGCCGAAATCGCCCGCCCGTAGCCTGGAGGGCGTGTTGTCGACCTTCTGCGGCCGCCCGGTGGCAGGCGATCGCGCCTTGATCATGGCGATCGTGAACCGGACACCGGACTCGTTCTACGACCGCGGCGCCACCTTCACCGATGAGGCTGCCAAGGCGGCGGCCCACCGGGTGATCGAAGAAGGCGCCGACGTCGTCGACGTGGGAGGCGTCAAAGCGGGCCCGGGCGACTCCGTCGGCGTCGACGAGGAGATCGCCCGTGTCGTGCCGTTCATCGAGTGGCTTCGCGACACCTTCCCCGACCAGCTGATCAGCGTCGACACCTGGCGCTCGGAGGTGGCTAAGCAGGCCTGCGCGGCCGGTGCCGACCTGATCAACGACACCTGGGGCGGGCATGACCCGGGCCTGGCCGAGGTCGCCGCCGAGTTCGGGGCCGGCCTGGTGTGCTCGCACACCGGTGGTGCGACGCCGCGGACCAGGCCTTTTCGGGTCAACTACGGGGTTTCCGAGCGCGGTGTGGTCGACGACGTGATCGCCGAAGTGACCGCCGCGGCCGAGCGCGCGGTGGCCGTCGGGGTGCCGCGTGACGCGGTGTTGATCGACCCGACGCACGATTTCGGCAAGAACACTTACCACGGTCTTAGTTTGTTGCGCCACGTAAAAGACCTTGTAAACACTGGATGGCCCGTCCTGATGGCACTGAGTAACAAAGATTTCGTCGGGGAAACTCTGGGTGTGGGTCTGACAGAACGCTTGGAGGGCACCCTCGCCGCGACGGCCTTGGCCGCCGCGGATGGAGCCGCGATGTTCCGGGTTCACGAAGTCGGGCCCACGCGACGCGTGCTGGACATGGTCGCGTCGATCCAGGGCGTGCGTCCGCCGACGCGCACGGTGAGGGGACTGGCATGACACTGAGACGAACGCGAGTGAGGATCGCAGCGAGGGACGAGCGAGGACCGGAGCGAGCGGGAGTCGAAGCATGACATTGACACCGGAACTACCCGGCACGGACGTCGTCACCGGCAGATGGCTCACTGACCACAGCTGGAACCGGCCGGCGTGGACCATCGACGAACTGGTGGCTGCCAAGGCCGGACGCACCATCTCGGTTGTGCTGCCCGCCCTCAACGAGGAAGAAACCGTCGGAAGCGTCGTCGAGACCATCACCCCGCTGCTGGGTGGGCTGGTCGACGAGCTGATCGTGCTGGACTCCGGCTCCACCGACGACACCGAGATCCGCGCCGTCGCGGCCGGTGCGCGGGTGATCAGCCGCGAGGTCGCGCTGCCTGAAGTGGACCCGCAACCCGGCAAGGGTGAGGTGCTGTGGCGGTCGCTGGCCGCGAGCACCGGCGACATCATTGTGTTCGTCGACTCCGACCTGATCGACCCCGACCCGATGTTCGTGCCCCGGCTGGTCGGCCCGCTGCTCACCACCGACGGCGTACACCTGGTCAAGGGCTTTTACCGGCGGCCGCTGAAGGTCAGCGGCAGCGAGGACGCCAACGGCGGTGGCCGGGTCACCGAGCTGGTCGCCCGCCCGCTGCTCGCGTCGCTGCGCCCGGAACTGGGTTGCATTTTGCAGCCGCTGGGCGGCGAATACGCCGGCACCCGCGAGCTGCTGACCTCGGTGCCCTTCGCGCCGGGATACGGCGTGGAGATCGGGCTGTTGATCGACACCTACGACCGGCTGGGCCTGGACGCCATCGCCCAGGTGAACCTCGGTGTGCGCACGCACCGCAACCGTCCGCTGACCGAACTCGCGTCGATGAGCCGCCAGGTCATCGCCACTCTGCTGTCGCGCTGCGGCGTTCCGGACTCCGGAGTGGCGTTGACGCAGTTCTTCGCCGACGGCGACGGCTACACCCCGCGCACCTCATCTGTCTCGCTGCAGGACCGCCCGCCGATGATCACGCTGCGCGGATAGCGGGGGGAGCCTCGCGCCGGCTGTCGGGGTCGTCGGGCAGTATCGAGGGCGTGACCTTGGTTCTGCTGTACCTGGTAGTGCTGATCCTGGTGGCCGTAGTGCTGTTCGCGCTCGGCAGCGTGCTGTTCGGCCGCGGTGAGCCGTTGCCGCCGCTGCCTCGCGCCACCACCGCCACCGTGTTGCCGGCATCGGGTGTCACCGGCACCGATGTCGACGCCATCAAGTTCACCCAGACGTTGCGCGGTTACAAGACCAGCGAGGTCGACTGGGTGCTCGAGCGGCTCGGCCAGGAGCTCGACCTGCTGCGCGGCCAGCTCGCCACGGTGCGGGCGGCGTACGGTCTCGACGACGACGCCAAGCACGCCGACGAGCCGATCGAAGGTGGCGCGCACGCGCTGCCCAATGGTGAAGACGACTCGTGACCGCCGAAGATGACGGCCGCACCCGATGCGGTTGGATCGACCAAACACGTTTGGCCCCAGCGGATTTCGTCCTCTACCGGGACTACCACGACACCGAGTGGGGGCAGCCGCTGCGTGATTCCGCTGCCCTGTTCGAGCGGATCAGCCTGGAGGCCTTCCAAAGTGGCCTGTCGTGGCTGATCATCCTGCGCAAACGGGAGAATTTCCGTCGCGCATTCCACAGGTTCGATGTCGAACGCATCGCCCGCTACACCAAACGCGACATCGATCGGCTGATGGCCGACACCGGGATTGTGCGTAACCGCGCGAAGGTCGAGGCCACAATCGCCAACGCACGCGCCGCCGCCGACCTCGACGTCGATCTCGGTGACTTGCTGTGGTCGTTCGCGCCGCCGTCACGGCCACGGCCCGCCGACCTGTCGAAGGTTCCTGCGGTGACGCCGGAATCTACCGCGATGGCCAAGGAATTGAAGCGCCGCGGCTTCCGATTCGTCGGACCGACGACGGCCTACGCGTTGATGCAGGCCACCGGGATGGTCGACGACCACACCGCCGACTGCTGGGTTCCGGCACATAACGACGCGCCGTCACGCCGGGCATAGCCGGGTCTTTGCACACCTAACCGTGCGGATAGGGAACAATAGGGGGAGATATGTACGCCCGACGACGGGCTGGCTCATGTGGAGGGAGCACTCGATGGCGGCGATGAAGCCCCGGACCGGAGACGGTCCACTGGAAGCAACCAAGGAGGGGCGCGGCATCGTGATGCGGGTACCACTGGAAGGTGGCGGGCGACTCGTCGTCGAACTCACCCCCGACGAAGCAGCCGCCCTCGGCGACGAGCTCAAGGGCGTCACGAGCGCCTAGGAAGACACCTTTCGGTAGATCTCCAAAGTCTGTTCGGCGATGTGCGCCCAGGAGAATTCTTGGATACAGCGCTGCCGCCCGTCCAGGCCGTATTGGCGCGCCGTGTCCGGTTCGGCCACCAGGGAGTTGACGGACTCGGCCAGCCGCCGCTCGAAAAACGCCGGGTCGCTCGCGTCGTAGTGCACGAGCAGACCGGTTTGACGGTCCGCGACCACCTCCGGTATGCCGCCGACATCGGAGGCCACCACCGCCGTCGCGCAGGCCATCGCCTCCAGGTTCACGATCCCCAACGGTTCGTACACCGATGGGCACACGAAAACAGTTGCCGCTGAGAGTATTTCGCGGATCTTGCCGATCGGCAGCATCTCCCGAACCCAGAACACGCCGTTGCGGACGCGGGCCAACTCGTGCACCGCCGCCGTCACCTCGGCCGCGATTTCCGGAGTGTCCGGTGCGCCTGCGCACAACACCAGCTGTATCTCGGGCGCGAAATAGTGGGCCGCCGCGATCAGATGCGCGACGCCCTTCTGCCGGGTGATCCGCCCGACGAAGGCCACGATCGGGCGATTGAGGTCGACGCCGAGCTCTTGGAGCACCGAGTCGCCGGGCTGCGGCTGGACGGAATACCAGACGTCGGTGTCGATCCCGTTGCGCACCACATGGACCCGGTTGGAATCCAGCGCGGGGTACGTGCGCAGCACGTCGTCACGCATGCCGGAACTGACCGCGATCACCGCGTCGGCGGCCTCGACCGCGGTCTTCTCCACCCACGACGACACGCGGTAGCCGCCGCCGAGTTGTTCGGCCTTCCACGGCCGCATGGGTTCGAGCGAATGCGCGGTCAGTACGTGCGGAGTGCCGTACAGCAGCGCGGCCAGGTGCCCGGCGAGCCCCGTGTACCAGGTGTGCGAATGTACGACGGTGGCGTTCGACGCGCCGTTGACCATGTTGAGGTCTGCCGACAGTGTCGACAGGGCCGGGTTGGCGCCCTTGAGGGCCGGATCGGGCTGCGCCACGATCACCCCCGGACGCGGGGCCCCCATGCAGTGCACGTCGACCTCGCACAGATGGCGCAGCTGCGCGACAAGCTCGGTGACGTGGACCCCCGCGCCGCCGTAGACCTCGGGTGG
>JAJKIB010000165.1 GCA_021154745.1 Mycobacterium sp. | reverse complement strand
GTCGATTGCCAACCAACAATTCCGAGGACGACGCGCCGACGGACGAGGACGACAGCGTGGATGTCGCCGCGCTGCAGCGCCGCGTAGCAGAGCTGGAGTCGGAAAACCGTTATCTCCAAGAGGTTCTGCACATTCGCACGGTGGCCGCACCGACCCCGAGCTGAACCCGGATCGTTGTCACACTCCTCGAGTGGAAAGGAGGGGCTCCGTGAAAGCACAAGTCGATACGGACAGGTTTCCCGAGTGGCGGCCTTTCGCGGATGCTGTCGCGCGACGTCATCCGGACACCGGCACATGGTGTGAGGCCTGGACGGTTCGCGACATCGTGGCCCATCAAGCCGGAAACGCCGAAGAACTGGCCCGCGTTCTTGCCGGTCATCTGGCTGGAGAACCGGTTGAGACCCGCGGTTTCGATCGGGAGATCCCGTTCCGAGCGATGAACGACGCTGATCTGTGGGACGCACTCATCGACCGGATGGCCTTGTTGGGCAAGGTCGTCGAAGCCGGCGAGGCCGTGCCGGCCGACACCGACGTCGGTTGGACCGGGCGCACCATGAAGGTGCCACAATTCGGCGAGCACATGCGCGAAGAACTCGTGCTGCACGGCTGGGACGTTACCGGCGATGACCCCGCGGCCCAGGCGCGACTCGGCGAGGCGTGGATGACTGATCACAGCGTTTTCGCCGTCGGCACACCGCTATTGGCGAAAGGTGCCAAACAGCTTGGGTTTGACGACGACGAACGTATCGAGGCCAGGCTGCGGGTTCCCGACGCCGATGACGTCGTGCTTACCGCCAATGCCGACAGCACCACGATCGAACTGGCCGCGGCAGACGGTGACCCGACGCTGGAAACCGACGCTGCCGCCCGCGTCCTACTGTTGTGGGGCCGCAGGCCTGCCGATCCCGCGCGGATTTGCAGCAAGGTGGGCCCACAGGCTTTGGGACGGGTGCGCAATCTGCTCAGCGGCTACTGACCGCGACGCCTGTCGGTTTCAAGAATCTAACGATTTGGCATTACCTGGGCGTTGACACTCGCGCAATTAATGAACGGGTGGTCTTGTGGGACCGATGTTCTCCTTTGGGCGTGCAGCCCCCCGCCTGGCCGTCGCTGCAGCGGCGTGCTCGGCGCTGCTCGCCATCGGAGCGTCGTCGGCCTATGCCGCGCCCGGCACCGACGACCAGGGCTACGTCGACTCCACCGCCCGCTGCACATCGCCGGCTACCGCGGTCGCGTTCGGCAGCACGGAGACTTCGCGGGTGGCGATCTGCAAGACGCCGGGCGGTCAGTACGAGTACCGCGGCGTGCGGGTGCGCGATGGCGCCAGGTTGATCGTCGCGGCCTCGCCATCCGGCGACGGCGTATTCGTCGCCGACAACGACGGAATCACCTACACGGTGACGGCGCAGTCGTTGGTAGTCAGCCTGGGCGGCAAGGTGATTCGCGAGGAGCCGATGGTGCACTTCCATGGGCCGGGCGCGCCCGCAGCGCCGGCCCCGCCGCCGACGACAACGCCGACGACACCACTGCCGCCGCCGTTGCCCGCCGAGGTGGGGGGCCGCTGACACGCATCACAAACCGATGAGCGTCTCGACCCAGCTGCGCGCGAAGTAGAGGACAAAGCCCGCCGCCACGATCCACAGCAGCGGACTGATTTCACGCGCCTTGCGAGGACGCAGGCAGTGGCGAGTTTCCTCGTCACACCGTTGCCCCACTGATCATCCGCACCTTCGAACGGGCATCTGCCCGCCTGCTAGCGCGCGGGACGCAGGAGAAACTCGACGAGGACGTCACTCATCGCGGGAATCGCCTCGCGCGCAATGACTTCATACCCGTGGGTGCTCAGCGTCGGCAGGCAGAGCAGCCCCGCCCGCGGTGAGAGGCCGCTGGCCTTCGCATGTGACGCGTCGGATTCGAACGCACCAAGTACGGCGGACTGGGGTGACAGACCCAATTCCGTTGCGATGGCGACCAATTGGTCCGCAACGCCTTTGTCGTAGACAGCCTGCGCATCGCTGTACGCGATGATTGGTCCGCCGCTGACCGTGGTGCCATACTCCGCTTCGGTCGGGCCCACCTCGAGCGCAAGGGTCAGGTCGCCCGGCAGTGTCCTGCTGGCGTACGACCCGCCGATACCGCCGATCTCCTCGTTGGTCGTGAATACGAGGTAGACGTCGCCTGCCGGGCGCTCCTCACGTTCCCGCAGCCGCCGCGCCGCGTCGAGCAGTGCGACCACCGCCGCACGGTCGTCCATGAAGTAGCAACCAAGGTAGTCGCCGAATTCCACGAGCGAACGCTTGCTTCGGTCGACGCACACCCGTGTGCCGGGCCGGATCCCGACGGCCTTCAACTCGTCGCGCGTGCGACCCGTGAACACGTACACGTGCATCCAGTCCAGGGCCTTGTCACCCTGGTCCGGCTTGGTCTCCCAGATCTGCTGGCTCTCGTTGGTCGTGTGTTCGGAACCGAGCGTCAAGACTCCGCAAAGCGTCTCACTGTCGCCGAGCATTGCGACCGGACCGAGCCCGAAGTTCCCGGGATACATCGTGCCCAACTGCGTGAGGTGCAGCGTGCCATCCGATTCGACGCGTTTGACGAGCATCGACAACTCGTCCATGTGCGCCATCACCCGCGTGGCGGGACGGTCACCGCCGTCGATGCGGCCGACGAGATTACCGGCCTCGTCTACCCACACCTCATCGACGACGGGTTGGAGCTGGCGCCGACACACGTCGCGGACCGCGTCCTCCTGGCCGCATGGCCCGTATGTGAAAAGCAGTTCCTGCAACAGGTCGCGGGGAAATCCATGCTCGGCCACCATCATGACTTACCCAGGGCAATCGTGAGGCACTCCACAGCCGAGGGACTTACCGAGCGGTAAGTATCAGTGTACAGTTGTTCACCGAAGTATAGAAAGGACTGAGTGGCTGTGTCGTTTTCCCTTGAACTGTCGGAGGACGTGATCCAGGTCAGGGACTGGGTTCACGAGTTCGCGGCCACCGTAGTGCGCCCCGCTGCAGCGGAGTGGGATGAGCGCGAGGAAACCCCGTGGCCGATCATCCAGGAGGCGGCCAAGGTCGGCCTCTACTCCATGGACTTGTTCGCCACCCAGGTCGCCGAACCAACCGGCCTAGGGTTGCTTGCCGTGTTCGAGGAGTTGTTCTGGGGCGATGCCGGCATCGCGTTGTCCATCCTGGGCACCGGCCTGGCCGCCGCATCACTTGCCGCCAACGGCACACCCGAGCAGCTCGGCGAGTGGCTCCCGCAGATGTTCGGCACGCCCGAGGATCCGATGCTCGCGTCGTTCTGTTCATCGGAACCCGGCGCGGGTTCGGATGTGGGCGCCATCCTCACCCGCGCCCGCTACGACGAAGCCAACGACGAGTGGGTGCTCAACGGTGTGAAGACCTGGGCAACCAATGGCGGAATTGCCAACGTGCACATCGTTGTTGCGTCGGTTCACCCCGAACTGGGTAGCCGCGGGCAGGCCACGTTCATCATCCCGCCGAATACGCCGGGCTTCAAACAGGGACAGAAGTTCAAGAAACACGGAATTCGGGCGTCGCACACCGCTGAGGTGATCCTCGAGGACGTCCGGATCCCGGGTGGACTGATCGTCGGCGGAAAGGACAAATTCGACGAGGGGGTCGCCCGGAGCCGCGAAGGCCAAAGGGCCGCAGGCCAAGCGGCGATGAAGACGTTCGAACGGACGCGACCCTCAGTCGGTGCGATGGCGCTCGGGGTTGGCCGCGCAGCGTACGAGTACGCGCTGGAATACGCACTGCAGCGTGAACAGTTCGGCCGCAAAATTGCTGACTTCCAAGCGATTGCGTTCAAGCTGGCCGACATGAAGTCCCGCATCGATGCTTCGCGGCTGCTGGTGTGGCGTGCCGGCTGGATGGCACGCAACAACAAACCCTTCACCAACGCCGAAGGATCGATGGCCAAACTCGTGGCGAGCGAGACCGCCGTCTATGTGACAGATGAGGCCATCCAGATCCTCGGCGGCAACGGCTATACCCGTGAGTACCCGGTCGAGCGCATGCACCGCGACGCGAAGATCTTCACCATCTTCGAAGGCACCAGTGAGATTCAGCGGCTCGTGATGGGCAGAGCGATCACCGGGCTGCCCATCAGGTAGCGGCTATCCGGTCGGCGTGAACGAGAAGACGAGCACAAGTAACGCCGCGATCAACAGTAGCCACGCCACCACGGGAACCAGAATTCCGCCGCGGCGGCGTGCGGTGAAGAACGACAGCACCACAGCGACAACCGCGACAGCCGGCGCGCCGTATTCGATCAGCCCGAACCCAAGTTCGCCGGGGCCTTGCCGAGGACACGGTTGATCGTTGCACCCTGCTGTGCCCATGACCTGCATGTAGGCGAACACGACGACTGCGAGAGCGGCCGGCAGCGTGGCCACCGCGAGGATCCAGTTCACGATGCGCCCGGTGCGCCCCACCTCGTTGATGCCCGCTGATCGTTGATCGGTTGCGGTCATTGTCGCCGCGTACCCGACCACAGAGCGTCTCAAACCGCGCGAATCCCCGTGAACACCAACAACAAACCGACGACCGCGAGGAAGCCGGCCATCAGGACGGCGTGCTGGCGTTCCATCCACTTCTTGAGCCGCTCGAGCTGAGGATCAACGCGCTCACCGGCGACGGCGTAGGCGAGTATCGGCGCCAGGACTGACGATCCCGCAATGACGGTGTAATACGCGCCGCCCAACCATGCGCCGGGGACGCCCAACGACGCCGTGCCGATCACCAACCCCGCTGCGGCGTTCATGACGAGAACCTTCGGATTGACGAGAATCAGGCCCACTCCGATTGCGCCGGCGCCCACCGGTGTCATCCTGCTCAGCCGATTCAGCCATGCCGGCTGCTTGGTCACCCGGTGACGGCTCAGCCACCGCCACACGCCGAACGCCACCAGCGCCACGCCGGCCGCGATCCGTACCCATGCCGCCCAGGTCGGGGCAGGTCGGTTGAGCCCGTCGAGCAACCGAGGCAACTGCACGAACACGGCCGTTGTAGCGGCCAGCCCGACTAGCCAGCCTGACATGAAGGCAAGGCCGGTTGGTCTTGCGCGATCAGACTGCAGCACCAGCACGATTGCCGGGATGATCGTCAGTGGCGACATGGCGACCACCAACGCCAGCGGGATGAGCTCGCCGAGCACCGCCGCCCAACTACCCGACATGGGCAGCGATCTTAGTCAGCTATGGCGAGATCAGCGGGCCGTGAGCGCCAAGGGCCGCGACCGCGGCTTATGCCGCCCGTGCACCAGATAGACCAGCCAACGAACGTCGAGAAGCACTGAAGATCGATCCTGTCTCTATGCGCTCTTGGTGAGGAGCGGAAGGAGCCGACGGCGTTCGAGCACGGCGTCGGCGAAATGATGGAGTGCGTCCGCGACCGATGCCACCGTCGGCAGCTCTACCCGGTCGTCGAAAATGCGTACCGCGCGACTGACTGGCTGGCTCGAGATCAGCGACCACTCGACCCCCGCGGCGCTGCAGGCGTCGTCAACTTCGCTCAACAGCGAAATGATATGCGGTGTAGCGGAATTCACGCCACTGAGGTCCAGCACAACCGGCTTCTCTCGCAAGACGAAGCGCTTGGCGTACTGGCTGACCTTGTCGAGGTTCTCGTCGTCGAGATCGCCGGTGACCGTCAGCACCGTGGCCAACTGCCGGCTGCAGGCCCGAATCTGGGCGCCGTTGCAGTCGAATGCCGGATTGCCGTACATCTGCAGCCTCCCCTCGATCGCCGACCTGTTACTGAACCTACGGAGCCGATCTAAGGCAACGGGGAGTAACCGCTAATACTTTCTTAAGAACCGGTTTTGGATCGGGCAGCAAACTGCTCAGCCGCGGCGCATCCACTGCGGGCCCGAATAGTTCTCCCACGGGTTGTAATCGGCCAGCAGCGGCTCCTGCTCAGGCCGCTGGTCTTCCGGCACATGCTGCAGATTTATCCGGATCCGATACCAGATCGAACTGGGCCCCCGCATGCCATCGACCAAAATGTCTGCGGGGTGAAGCTTTTCGGCTACTGACGAGTAACGTTCGCGCCATTCGTCGAGCGCGGCCATCGCCTCGTCTTTGGTCTTGGTCCGTGCGATCTCGATCAACGGCATCACTGATTGACGACGGCCGGTTCGCTTCTTCGCGCCCTTTGGCGCCTTTTCGGCGGGTCCCAGCCGGTCGGCGAGGTCGAGCAGCGCGTCGAGCGTGCCGGCGTGATCGTCCATTCCCTCCCACGGATCTCCGTTGTCCTCGAAGCGTTTGGGCACGGTGGCGATCGTGAAGTTCTCGGGTTGGCAGCCCGCGACTTCGCCCCAGAGTAGCGGCGTCGACACCCGGGCGTCCGGGGTGGCCCGAACAGAGTAGGCCGAGGCGACGGTGCGATCGAATGCGTTCTGGTTGAAGTCGACGAACACGCCCTCGCGCTCCTCCTTCCACCACCGGGCCGTCGCCAATTCCGGCGCACGGCGTTCCACCTCTCGGGCCACCGTCTGCGCCGCCAACCGGACGAACTTGAACGGCCAGCGCCGCTGGATCCGGGCATAGATGTGGAAGCCCCGCGAGCCTGATGTCTTCGGCCATGCCGTCAATCCGTGCTCCTCGAGCACCTCGCGCGCGACCAGCGCCACGTCGACGATCTCGCGCCAGTGCACGCCCGGCATCGGGTCGAGGTCTACCCGTAGTTCGTCTGGATGAGCGAGGTCGTCGGCGCGCACCGGGTGCGGGTTGAGGTCGACACAACCCATGTTCACCGCCCACACCAGGCCGGCGGCACCGTCGATGACGGCTTCCTTGGCCGAGGTACCTGAGGCGTACTTGAGCTCGGCGACGTCGATGAAATCCGGCCGTTTCTCGGGCGCCCGCTTCTGGAACACGGCCTCTTCGGTGATGCCCTTGACGAACCGCTTGAGGATCATCGGCCTGTCCCGCACACCGCGCAGTGCCCCCTCGGCGACCGCCAGGTAATAGTTGACGAGGTCGAGTTTGGTGACCCCCGAGTCGGGGAAGATTACCTTGTCAGGGTGGGTGATGGACACCTGCCGGCCGTCCACATCCAGCGTCAGCGGACCGGCCATAGAGCCATCGTAATTCCGCCCAACATTCTCGCCGCGGTGCGACGAGCGTCACATAGGGTGGAGAGTTATGCCGAAGCTAACCGATCTTCCGTTTCAAGCAGCGGCCAAAGTCCAGCAATACGCCGAACGGGGCTCGGCCGAACTGCACTACCTCCGCAAAATGTTCGAAGCCGGCGCGTTCAAGTTGGAGCCGCCGCAGAACATCGCCGCTATGGTCGCCGACATCGCCCGCTGGGGCGAATTCGGCATGCTGCCGGCGCTGGATGCCCGCCGCACACCTGACAAGCCCGCCGTCATCGACGACTTCGGCGAAATCACCTTCAAAGAACTCGACGTGGCCGCCCACGAAGTGGCCAACGGACTTCTCGAAAAGGGCGTCAAGGGCGGCGACGGCGTGGCGATCCTGGCCCGCAACCACCGGTGGTTTCTCATTGCGGTCTATGGCGCTGCGCGTACCGGTGCCCGCATCATCCTGCTCAACAGCGAGTTCTCCGGACCGCAGATCAAAGAGGTCTCCGAGCGCGAGGGCGCCAAGCTGATCATCTACGACGACGAGTACTTCGATGCGGTCTCCAAGGCGGACACGCCGCTGGGCAAGCTGCGTGCGCTGGGCACCAACCCCGACAAGGAGGACTCGCCCAGCACCGACGAGACACTCGAAGACCTGGTCGCGCGCAGCAGCGGCAAGCCCGCACCCAAGGTGACGAAGCACTCCTCGATCATCATCTTGACGAGCGGCACCACGGGAACTCCCAAGGGCGCCAACAGAAGTACGCCGCCCTCGTTGGCACCGATCGGCGGCATTCTGTCGCACGTGCCGTTCAAGGCCGGTGAGGTGACGTCGCTGCCCGCGCCGATGTTCCACGCACTCGGCTACCTGCACGCCACCATCGCGATGATGCTGGGCTCGACGCTGGTGTTGCGCCGTCGGTTCAAGCCCCCGACGGTGCTCGAAGATATCGAGAAGCACAAGGTGACCGCCATGGTCGTGGTGCCCGTCATGCTGTCGCGGCTGCTCGACACGCTCGAGAAGAGCGAGTCCAAACCCGATCTGTCGTCGTTGCGCATCGTGTTCGTGTCCGGTTCACAGTTGGGCGCCGAGTTGGCCCAGCGGGCGCTGAACGACCTCGGTCCGGTCATCTACAACCTGTACGGGTCGACCGAAATCGCGTTCGCCACGATCGCGCGGCCCAAAGACCTGGCCAAGAATCCCGCCACAGTCGGTCCGATTGTCAAGGGCGTGAAGGTCAAGATCCTCGACGACAACGGCAAGGAGTTGCCACAAGGCGAAGTGGGGCGGATCTTCGTCGGCAACACCTTCCCGTTCGAGGGCTACACCGGTGGTGGCCACAAGCAGATCGTCGACGGGCTGATGTCGTCAGGCGACGTCGGTTACTTCGACGAGAACGGTCTGCTCTATGTCAGTGGCCGCGACGACGAGATGATCGTGTCGGGTGGCGAGAACGTGTTCCCCGCCGAGGTCGAGGATTTGATCAGCGGTCACCCCGACGTCGTCGAGGCCACCGCGCTGGGCGTGGAGGACAAGGAGTGGGGGCATCGGTTGCGGGCGTTCGTGGTCAAGACCGACGGCGCCAGCATCGACGAAGATGACATCAAAACGTACGTCAAAGAGCATCTGGCCCGCTACAAGGTGCCACGTGAGGTGGTCTTCCTCGACGAGTTGCCGCGCAATCCGACCGGCAAGGTTTTGAAGCGCGAGCTCCGTGAGATTTCCGTCGGCGGAGACGACGAGAAATCCTGAGCGGAACAAGGCCGAGCAGACGCAAATGTCCCGAAATCTTCGGCGTATCGGGGACTTTCGCGTCTGCTCGCGGAGTCGATAGTGCCCTACGTGGCCATCATCGCCGCGCCTGGAATGGACAGGCACACCAGCATCAGAATGAGCAGGAACCAGCCCGCGCCCTGCCACGCGGGCCACGCGCCCTGTGCCTTCCATACCCGATAGGTCTTGACGAACGCTCCGATCCCGCCGGCCAGCAGGATCGCTGGGACCAGCGATGCCACGATGACCGAGTCCCGTGCGGTGAACGCGTACACCGCGAATACGACGCCTGCCACACCGACAACCGCGCCTACATACAGCGCGGCTTCGTGAAACGTGCCAGGACGGTCGAACCGCTTCTCAACATCGTGGGTCATGTCGGTCGGGTTCCCGTCCTGCGGGCACCAAAACTGGGTCGATCAGTACGGGCCGTTGACATACCAGGACAGGCAACCGGGATGGTTCCGGCAGGCGATGATCGCGTTGGCGTCGGGCGCCGATCCGGGGATCTTCGTGCCTTGCGGGCCAGGCAGCGTGCAACTCGGAATGTATGGACCCCACGGGATGACCCCGTTGTAGCAAGGTTGGGCCGATGCCTGCGGCGCGCCGAGCGTGAACAGGGCTGGCGCCATCAGAAAGGCGAGCGCTGCTGCTCCGGTGACGATGAAACGCACGATGGGTCGGCCGAAGGTGCTCATAACTACTTCTAACGACGAGCGGCTACCTGACTATTTCGATGCTAGACCTGTTTTAAGCGCAAACGTCAGTAATCGATCGCTTCGATCAGCGGTGACGGCTGGTCCATCAGCGTCCAGAACTGGTCGCGGATCGCCACGGTGATCGGACCCGGTGAGCCGTCGCCGACGGCCTCGCCGTCCAATGTGTTGATCGGCGTGACGCCGCCGGCCGTGGTGACGGCCATCAGCTCGTCGGCGTCGTACAGCTCGTGGCTGGTGACATCGCGCAGCGTCGCCTCGATTCCCATGGCGTCTGCGAGTTCGAAGACGGTCTTGCGGGTGATGCCGGGCAAGGCGTTTCGTGAGGGCGATGCGAGCTTGCCGTCCTTGACGATCACGACGTTGAAACCGGGGCCCTCGGCGACGCAGTTGTCAGCGTCCATCAGGATCGCGGTGCGCGCGCCCCGGTCCTTGGCCTCGAAGCTGGCCGCTGTCAGGTCACCCCACTGGTAGTTCTTGATCGTCGGGTCGACGGTGTTGCGGCCGGCACGTCGCACGTGACGCGGCACGATCGCTGTGGTGCCGAAGATCTGCTCATGCGGTGGGAACGCCCACAGATACGGGATCGCATAGATGTAGACCTGATGAGTGAGCTTGGACAAGTCCTTCTCGCCCTTGCGTTTTCCGTACCCACGGGTGACCGTCAGGTTGACGAACGACTCCCGCAACTGCGACATCGCCACGCAGCGCTTGGTGATCTCTGCCAGCTCGGTCTTGCTGCAACCGGGATCGAGCCGCAGCCTGCGTGAGCCGTCGAGCAGCCGGTCCAGGTGGTCGTCGAGCCGGAAGATGTTGCCGTGCCAGACATGTGCCACCGTGTAGGTCAGATCGGAATGGCCGAAGCCCGTGTCGAAGATCGAGATGCGCGCCTCCGACGCCGGGAGGTACTCGCCTTCGATCCACGCCACCCCGCCGGCGTACGGGCTAGAGGTGTCCAGCTCGTAGTCGCTGTACTGGATCACCGAGCCGGGTGGGGTGTCCTCCCGGATGGCGCCAGGTTCGACGGCGACGAGGTTGCTGGTACCTAGATCGAGGGTCATCAAAGTCCTTTCGTTTCAGCGTAGTTGGGGCCTGCATCGCCGCGCCGCAGCCGGGCGCGCAGACCGGTGGCCCACCACAGCGCGGCCACCGCGATGATTCCGAGGAAGACCCAGCCGTTGCCGGCGAACTGCGGGAGGAAGATCAGCGCTATGGAGACAGCGGTGAACGAGACGAGCCCAACGATGTACACCGGCATCCGCCAGCGGCCAAGGTCGAAAGTGCCGGGCTCCGGCGCCGGAATGGTGCCGCGCCGCGCGCCGACGACGGCGCCGTAGGTCTGCAGCACGTAGCACACGAACACGGCCAGCGACGAGATGCCGAGAATGAAGGTAAACGCCTTCTCGCTGACCAGAGCCGACAGCAACAGGATCGTCGACAGGCAGGCCAGGCCGAGCACCACGTATGTCGGGGTGCGGCGCTTGGTTGACACGTGCCGCCAGACGTTGGAGAACGGCAGCATGTTGTCGCGGGCCATCGAGTAGGTCAGCCGGCTGGCGACCAGAATGTTGGCCAGAATGCACGCCAACAGGTTGGTAAGGGCCACCGCCACAACGATTCTCGTGACCACAGGGCCGACCTGCTGGTTGATGATCTCCTCGATCGGAGCCGCGGAGTTGGCCTCGACGGCGCCGGCATCGCGGATCGCCAGCACGTACACGATGTACATCAGCAGTTCGATCACGATCGAGGTGGCCAGTGCGTAGAACATGGTGCGGGGTATGACGAATCGCGCGGCCTTGGTTTCCTCCGCGACGTCGGCACTCGCCTCGACGCCGATCAAGCCGAAGAACGGGCCGAGCGACGCCGCAAGCCACGCAAGGACATACGTCCCGTCGGAGGTGCCGCCGGTAAACAGCACCGACAGCGGCTGGTGGTGGTCGGGTGCCGCGAACGCAACCGCGGCGACCATGATGGTGGCACCCACGGTGACGATCAGTTCCAGGCTGACCCCGATGTTGTTGACCATGGTCGCGAACCGCACGCCGTAGAGGTTGATCAGCGCACACACCGCCATCACGCCGATGGCGACCAGGATCTGCGCGGTCTGGCTCATGCTCCAGCCGAACAGCCCACCGAGGTAGCCGGACAGGATGTAGCAGACGCCGGTCATCCCGCAGATCCAGCCGACCAAGGCGGAGATGCCCGTGAACCACGCGAGGTTGGAGCCGTGGATGCGGCTGGCCCATTGGTATGCGTAGCCGGCGAGCGGGATCTTCGCGGTCAGGTCCGCGGCGATCGCCGCCCAGACCACGAAGACCGCGCCGGCAAGCAGCAGCGTCCAAACGAACGGACCGCCTGCGGTGAAGTACCCGGCGCCGAAACCGGTGAAGACCGCTGTCGTCGCGCTGATCGTGGCGAACCCGATGGCGAAGGAGGCCACCGGCCCGACCGAACGGTCCAGTCGTTGGGTGTAGCCGAACTTGGCCAGCCGGGCGTCCTCGTCGTCCATCGGCGCCGCAGGCGTAACGGGTGAGGCGGTGTCAGTCATGCAGTGAGGAAACCCGACACGGGCCGTCCAGGGAAGTTCCAGTTTCTGATCTACTTATAAGCGTTCGTTATCAGTGGTAGCTTGCTGGCCGCTCGATGCCCTGGCCCTCGGCGAATTCCCACTCGGTTTCCACATGGCGCACCAGCGTCTCGGCCTGGGGACTCAGGTCGTCGGGATTCCACACCAGCCCGATGTAGCTGGTGCGATCGCGGATGGGCACATAGGCGATGCCCGGCCGCTCGTACAGCCGTGAGACCGACTCGGTGGTAAAGCTGATGCCGAGGCCCCTCGCGATGTAGGTGGTTTCGGCTTCGTAGGTGGCGGCGACGGCTGCGATCGTTGCCGGTCGGCTCCTGACCTCCGCCGCGATCCAATAGTCCCGCCACCCGCCGGCGCTATCGGGTGCGCACACGATCGGATCGTCGAGCAGCTCCGCGATGTCCACATCAGACCGATCGGCCAGCCGGTGGTCACGAGGCAAGCAGGCGACCCAGTCGTCCCTGTCGAGGATGTACATCCGATGATTCGGCAGGTCGAGCGGCGACCTCGTGAGCGCAACGTCTGTGGTGCCCTTCGCCAGGCCTGCTGTCGGATCGGAGAAATCGAATTCCGTTGGCTCCACGGTGATGTCGGGATATGCCGACTCGAAGTGGCGCACAATCCGATAGAGCAGATCCGCTCCAGTGCCGAGGAAATAGCCCAGCCGAACGCGGCGTTGGTGCGCTGACAGCGCGACCACATCGTCAATCGCGGAATCAATGCCGCGCAGTGCGTCGCGGACCTTCGGCAACCAGACTAGGCCGAGTTCGGTCAACGCGACCTCACGGGTGCTGCGGGTGAACAGCATGACACCGAGCTGATGCTCGAGCTGCTTGATCGCCGTCGACAGCGCTGGCTGCGTGATGAACAGCTTCTCCGCGGCGCGCCGGTAGTTCAGCTCCTCGCCCAGCACGGCGAAGTAGCGCAGCTGGCGCAGGGTGACGTCACCGCTCGTGGGCGTTCCTTCCGCGAGAAGACGCTCAAAACTCTACGGGTCGCGGGGCAGTCCCAGCAGCCGCTCGGCGATGATGTTGAGCTGCACTTCCGATGTGCCGCCGTAAATCGTCGTGGCCCGGCTGGCCAGCAGCATCTGCGCCCACTGGCCCGGCAGCTGTTCGGGATCACCGATCGCGCCGTCGGTGCCGAACGACGACACCGCGAACTCCGCGTAGCCCTGACCCGTGCGCATCGACAACATCTTCGAGATTGCCGCGGCCGGCATCGGGTCACCGCCGGCCAGTGTCAGCAGCGTCGACCGCATGTTCAGCACCTTGGCGGCGTGGCCTTCGGCGATCAGCCGACCGGCGTGGTTCTGGTCGATCTGGTCGAAGTGCCCGTCGCGGATGAACTCCACGAAACCGTTGAGATTGGCCAGGAACGGCGCCTCGCTGCTGCCGATCGACACTCGCTCGGCCGTCAGCGTGGTCCGGCTGACCTCCCAGCCCCGGTTCACCTCGCCGAGCACAAGGTCGTCCGGAACGAACACGTCGTCGATGAAGACGGTGTTGAACATCGCGTTTCCGGTCAGCTCCCGCAGCGGCTTCACCTCGACGCCGTCGCTGTGCATGTCGAGCAG